>CAYFXP010000119.1:0-3092 GCA_964346935.1 uncultured Syntrophobacterales bacterium | reverse complement strand
GCATTTGGAACGTTCCCCTCGGCTGATGAAGTCGCCAGTTTGGCGATTAATGCCTGGAATCTCGCCATTTGTGAGGAAAAAGGAGTTGACCCTCTCACAGAATGTGGTTCCTGTTACAGCTCGCTGAGAATTGGAAGGGAAAGGCTCTTAAAGGATGAAGAGAAGCGAAAGAGGATTAACGAACTGTTGAAAAAAGCTGGCAAGAAGTTCAAAGGGAAGGCTAATATCCATCACATTATTGATGTGTTCTATCATGACGTTGGACCGGAGAAAATTAGCAGTACGCTGGCCAAGCCCATCGAAGGTCTCCGTGCAATTGTCCAGTATCCTTGCCACACCCGATTTCCCAGCGAGATCTTAGGGTTCGATAATCCGGGGCGCCCCCGTATGTTGGGAGAACTTGTGGAGGCGTTGGGGGCCACGGTAGAAAAATATAGTAGAGAACTTCAGTGCTGTGGCGGATCCGGCGGATTTATGCGGGGGGCCCACGTGGATGCGGTGAAATTTTCGAAGAGGAAGTTCGATGCAATCAAAGAGGAGACCAAGCCCGACCTTATCGTTGTTGCGTGCGTCACCTGCCTCATGCACATGGATAAGGTGCAAACGGAGATAAGTAAGGGTAACGGTAATTTTTCAATACCCGTTTTCGACTATGCTCAAATCCTAGCGCTCTGTATGGGCTTCGATCCGAAAGAGGTTGCGACTATCTCCTTTGTACCGAGGGATAAATTTATCGAGAGATTTCAGTAATCTTTTGCTGTGATATCGACATAAGTATTAACGTTTATATGTACTTGCGGCCCCTCCTTGCTACCCTATTTTAAGCCTCTTGAACAAAGGATATGAAGATGGTAGCAGCGCAGTTACGCATGGTGGAGCCTGAGTATCTGGTTGAAATCCAGTGGGCCGGGGGGCAATGACGGGATAAATGTCGGGAAGAGTCATCTGAGCCAATAAAGGCCGGATTTAAATATAACGGGCTATGTTATGGCGTTGAAAAACCTCTTGTTACAAAATAAGGCCCCCATCCTGGAAAGGTGGTTCGATCTGATACTGGAGACGTATCCTGCCGGAACTTCAAAGTCTCTGAAACGGGAAAAGGACCGGTTTGTGAATCCGGTCGGACATACGGTCTCTCGGGAAATAGAGGTCCTCTACGAGGGACTCGTGCGGGGAATCACTACTGAGGAGCTCTCCTCTTCCCTCAACAATATCATCAGAATCAGGTCCGTTCAGGACTTTTCTTCCTCCCAGGCTGTCGGTTTTATCTTTCTCCTCAAGAGAGCGATACAAGAGGTATTGAAAAGCGCGATTCGGGAAAAGCAGGTTCTCAAGGAGTGGATGGAATTTCAGTCCAGGATTGATCAATTGGCCCTTCTGGCTTTCGATATCCATATGGAATGCAAGGAGAAAATCTGTGAAATTAGGATCAAGGAAGCCAGGGCCGACAGGGAGATGGCATTTAGGCTATTGGAAAGAATGAATTTCATAAAAGGGGGACCTGAGAAAAAAGAGGGTGTGGATTCATAAGATGGGCGCCTTGTATTCCCTCCTGGCAATCATTATTCTCCTCATGTTCGTCTTCTTTGGAGTAAGGGAGCTGGGCTGGCATTCCCTCTTTGGGGTGATTATACCCTACGCGGCTGTGGCTACGTTCATCGCTGGATTTATCTATCGGGTGCTGCAATGGGCGAGTTCCCCCGTCCCGTTCCGCATCCCCACAATCTGCGGGCAGGGTAAATCCCTTCCCTGGATCAAGCCGAATAACGTCGGGAGCCCACATAATACTACCGGAGTCATCGCGAGGATGGCCCTTGAAGTGCTCCTCTTCCGTTCCCTTTTCTGGAACGAAAGGGTTGAGATGAAAAGGGCCCACGAGCTGTTATATAAGAGAAACCTCTATCTCTGGTTCGGGGGGCTGGCCTTTCATTGGTCGCTCTTCATTATCCTCTTCAGGCACATGAGGTTCTTTATCGAGCCCGTGCCTTCCATCGTGCTCTTGGTTCGGACACTGGACGGGATTTTCCAATCCATCGTGCCGGTGCTTTACATCAGCGATTTCGTCATTGTGACCGCGTTGACCTACCTCTTTCTGAGGAGGGTGATTTATCCCCAGATTCGCTACATCTCCCTTCCCTCTGATTACTTCGCTGTCCTTCTGCTCCTCGGCGTCGTCATTTCCGGTCTTCTGATGCGACTTATCTTCAAGGCGGACCTGGTGAAGGCGAAGGAGTGGGCCATGGGAATGCTCAGCTTTCATCCAACCGCCCCGGAGGGAATCGGCCTGCTCTTTTTCATTCATCTCTTTCTCGTCTGCATGCTCGTAGCCTATTTTCCCTTTAGCAAGCTGATGCATATGGCGGGAACCCTTCTCAGCCCCACACAAAACCTGAGGAACACTAGCCGCATGGAACGGCACATCAATCCCTGGGATGGTCCTGTCAAGGTTCATACCTATGAAGAGTGGGAGGACGAATTCAGGGACGCGATAAAAGAGGTTGGATTGCCCCTAGAGAAGGAGTGAAAATGCCAGAGGCAGCATCGAAGACCGAGGAGCGTTATAGCATAGACTATACGCTACCCAAAAAAAACTGGATGGAACCGACCGCAGAGTTTAGAAAGGGCACGTACTGTTACCCGGGGGCACCAAAACGCCAGCAATATCTCGAGCTCCCTAACCCGAGGGAATGGCAACCGTATGAGGAGGACTGGAAACTGCCGGAAAACTGGAAAGAGATCATACTGGAGGGTATGAGGGATCGCTCGCGTCGTTTCCGTTCCTTTCGGCTCTTCTTGGATATCTGTGTGAGATGCGGTGCCTGCGCGGACAAGTGCCACTTCTTCATCGGCTCCGGGGACCCCAAGAATATGCCGGTACTCAGGACGGAGCTTCTGAGGTCCGTCTATAGGAAATATTTCACGTTGGCGGGGAAGCTTTTTGGGAAGCTTGCGGGGGCGCGGGAACTCACTGAGGATGTTCTGAAGGAGTGGTTCTACTACTTCTACCAGTGCACCGAATGCCGCCGCTGCTCAGTCTTCTGCCCTTACGGTATCGACACGTGCGAAATAACGATGATGGCGAGGGAACTGCT
>CAYFXP010000118.1:0-5212 GCA_964346935.1 uncultured Syntrophobacterales bacterium | reverse complement strand
CGTCCACTTATGGCAAGCTTGCTGACTTTGAGGCTTGGAGACCCGAGCTTCCCCGTGAAACGAAAATCGGTACCCACTTCCTCGATATTCTTGAAGAAGTCGAGGGCATTGCCTGAAATGGCAATCCCCTTCACCGCATGAACGGGCCTGCCCTTCTCGACCCAGCAACCCGCCGCCCCCAGGGAAAAATGGCCGGAAATGGGATTGGCGGTATGAACCCCCATCACCTCCTCGATTACAATGCCCTCATGGATGCCTCCGAGAAGATCACTAAGATCCCCCTCCCCCCTCTCAATATAGAGATTGGAAATGCCCAGCGACGGAGGGGCCTTTACCCCTTCCCGCACACAGTTGCCCGTTGACCGTCCCCCCTCCTTGTTGCCCCAATAGAAGTCGTAGAGGAAGCCCGCGATCCTTCCGGAGATAATCAGCGGCGTCTTTTGGCTCTCGACCCCTTCCCCATCGAAGGGGGATGCTGCCATCCCCTGGGGATGTAACCCATCATCGTAAACGGTAACCCGAGGAGAAAAGGCCCTTGCACCCTCCCCGCCGGAAAACAGAGACTTCCCCTTTCGAACGTTTTCCACCGTAAAGGACGGGGCCAAGATCGATAGAAATTCACAGGCCACCTGATTTTTGATCAATACGGGATAGAAGGCGGTTTTAAGCGGCCGCCCTCCCAATTTCTCGCCGGCTTTTCGAGCCGCTTCCCTGCCGATTTGGGTCAGATCAAGGCCTTCCAAACAATGGTGAAAATCCAAATCCCATCCCATCTCTGATTCCGAGCCCTTCTCCGCAATTGCCATCACGCTTCCCATAAAGATGGACGAGGTAAAGTCCGCCTCAAACTCCTCCGAATTCACGATAAAGACCAGCCTCTCGGCATCCTCATACATCGCCTTTCCCACCCTCTTTACCCGTTTTGGATCGAAGGCCAAGGCCATGGATTCCAGGGCTTTTGCCCTCTCTATCTTCTCCTGGGCGGAAATGCGTCTTATGCGCTCATCATAGATACCGGGGATGGGGGTCAGATCCCCCGGGTAAGCGGGGAACCCGTAGAAGGGATCCGACGCGAGGTTTGCTGCTCCATCTAGAGCATCTTCGATCATCCTCTCGATGGTGGTCGCATCGAGGCTGCTGCAATAGGAGAAGCCGAGTTTATGGTCCTTAATAATCCTGAGTGCGAGCCCCATGGACTGTGCCCTCTTAAAGGATTCCAGCTCCCCATCCCGCACTTCGACGCTAGTTGAGATGGATTGAGAGAGATAGATCTCATATCCATCGACCCGGCGTTTCTTGATCTGCCGGACGCACTGGTCGGCGATCTCCCGGGGGTTTGGATGTTCACCAATCATTCTTCATACATCCTAAAACGGGACCCCTGCTCACGCTGCGCGGGGCCCATCGGAGGGTGACGTTCCCTTACCACCTGATCAATGAACTCGCCCAGGTGAGACCCCCTCCAAAGGCCGTAAGGCAAACCAGGTGACCGGGCTGTATACTTCCCTCGCGAACGGCGGAATCGAGGGTAATGGGAACAGTGGCCGAGGAGATATTAGCGAATTTCTCGATAGTCAAAAAAACCCTTTGCATGGGGACATTCAATCGCTTCGCCATTGCCTGGAGGATTCTCAGGTTGGCTTGATGGGGGATAATCCATTTGACATCTGACATCGTGTAACCATTATATGACACGGCTTCCTCACATGCCTCTGCGAAATACCTCACGGCAACCCGAACCGACTCGTTGGCCTTGATCATCCTTAAGTAGTGAAGTCTCTTGTCCACACTCTCGTAAGAGATGGGGGTCGTCTTCGAACCTCCCCCGGGCAAGAGGAGATTCTCCCCCGCTGAGCCATCGGTATGGATGTGAATGGATAAGACCTCGTGGAGGTCTTCGCCGGAATCAGTGGCCTCCAATACCGCGGCACCTGCTCCATCCCCCCAGAGGATGCAGCTCTCCCTATCCTCCCAATCGAGGGTCCGGCTCATGATTTCGGAGGCAACCACGAGGGCGTTTTTGTACGTTCCCGTTCGCAAATACTGTTCCGCCACTGATAGGGCAAAGATGAATCCGGAACAGGCCGCCAAGACATCGAATGAAACGGCCCGGTGCGCCCCCAATTTTGCCTCCAACCAGTTGGATCCGGCCGGACAGGCTGTATCCGGCGTCATGGTTGCCATAACGATGAGATCCAGGTCTTGGGCGGAAATTCCGGCCGTCGCCATTGCCTTGAGGGATGCCTCTTTGGCTAAATCCGAGGCATCCTCATCCCGCGCGGCGATCCGCCTCTCCTTGATTCCCGTCCTTTTGTAAATCCATTCATCATCGGTATCCAGGATCTTCTCGAGGTCAAAATTGGTCATCACCTTGGGGGGGAGATATGAACCCGTCCCCCGTATGGCTATCTTCTTCATTTCCGACTCAGCCCTCCAGTACTATTCGAGGATTTTATCCTTAGTATCATTCCATTATCCCACCATTCCCACGAATTCTCTTTCCCCCATCAATCCCATGGATCTCCCCTCTCATACAGCCCCCAGAGAATATCCCATTTCTTCCGCGAAGCGCTGCGCTCGTACCGGAATACCGTGTAGAGGGGAGCCCAGTTTCTCTCAAACCCCTCATACCTCAGGGGAATGAGGTTGAAAAGATATAACCTCACCTGATCTCCGTCTCGACAGTACCTGAAGAAAGGCCAAATCGATACCTGTTTCGATGTCACCTCCCCCTTGTCGTTGAATACGGTCTTGATTCGATTGACGAGGAGATACCGCCGAACCACCTCCCGCTGGCCCCCCACTTGGTTATCCCAATATTGATACAGGGGCCATAGGATCCAGCGGGTCCGATCGCCGGGCGCCTCTTTGCTATAGTAGAGGGGAAAGAGCATCACCCTTCTCATCTTCTCCGCCCGGCTATATGAGATAAACGGCCACGGTGCGTCCCACCGCTTATATCCATGTCGCTCATCAACGGCATGGCGAAAGAACGGCCACAATATCGTCACTTGCCTCGCCCTTTTGGACCAAACACCCCGATAGAGGGGAAACAGGAAGTACTCCCTTTCGGGATCATCCGTATCCAAGTCTCTTACCCTTTTGGTGAAAAACGGCCAGAGGACGAAATCAGACCTGGAGACCCCCTCCTTTTTCCTATATCCCCACAGGGGCCAGAAGCGAAATGCCTTCTTCCCGCCGCCTCTCGTTTTCGACAGAATAGGCCACAGGAAAGTCCAGGTATAGGCCCCTTCGTCGCTCACATCCGAATAGATGGGCCAGAGGGTGAAACGGATCCGGTCCCGGCCAAACCGATCCACCAGACGCCCATAGAGGGGAAATACCCCCCAGTATCGCTCGCCGCTCTCCGCTTGCCCTCGAAAGAAGATAAAGAGGGAAAAATGCTTCTCCCTCCTCTCTTCTGTTTGCTCGTCCCTCAACCTGGTAAAGGGTACGATGTAGTTCTTGGTACATCCCCCCTCCCTCCTGTACTTACCGAGGGGATAGAAATACTCCACTATCAGGGAATTTTCTTTAGCATTTTTTATCCAATAAAACAAGGGACGGACGGCAAATTCCCCTTCTTCGACCCCTTTCCTCCGATAAATCAACGGGCCCAATATTCTCAGCTTACTCCTGACACCTTCCGAGTCGCGCTGATACTTAAACAAAGGCGACAGGTTAAGGGTAAAATCCCTTTCTTCGGTGCAGAGGCCCGCACTGGAGGCTGAAAGGACGAAAAAGAGGACGATGCCCGCGAGAATGAAACTTCTCCTCTCCACTCCTGCTGCGCGATGTTTCACTTGTTCCCGGCTTCTCCTTTCATCCCTCCGAGGGCCGCTCTTAAAAAATCAACCCCAGGAGGATTCCCAACGCCGTTACCGGGTTCTGCTCCCGCACCCCCTCGGCGGCCTCTTGGACCCTCTTCATGGTCTTCTCCATCTCATGGCCCAGTTCATCGTCCGTTATCAGCCTTCCCAGAACACCATCCCCCTTTTCTAACTTCTCCGAGAGCTGTCTCAGGTTGGCCAGGGTGACCCTGGCATCCCGGTATGCCCCGTCATCGTTAATGAGCTTGCCCAGGGTACCCTCTCCCCTCTGGAGCTTCTCGGCCACCTCCCTCACCGCAACGAGGGTCTTCCTGACGTCACGATAAGCCTCCTCGTCATTGATGAGCTTGCCCAGGGTACCCTCTCCCCTCTGGAGCTTCTCAGCCACCTCCCTCACGGCCACGAGCGTCTTCTTGATGTCTTGGTAGGCCTCCTCGTCGCTAATGAGCTTGCCGAGGATACCCTCCCCCCGTTGAACCTTTTCGGTCACATCCCTCAACGCCACCAGCGTCTTCTTGATTTCCCGGTAGGCCTCCTCGTCATTGATGAGCTTGCCAAGGGTACCCTCCCCCCGCTCCAACTTTGCGCTGATGTTCTTAAAATTTCCCAGGGTGTCCCTTGCATCGCCGACCAGCGGAGGCAAATCCCGGGAAAAGGCCTCGAAATTCGATACCACCTGCCCCACCTTTTCGGGCTCGATCCCCTCCAGGATTTGACCGAGGGGTTTTAAGACACCCTTAAAATCCTCCCCGATACCGCTCAGGCGAGACAGGACCTGGTCGAGGGTGACGGGAGCTGCCCCCTGGGATATCACCTCTCCCTCTTTGAGTCTCCGTTGACCCTCCGATCCTGGGGAGATCTCGATGTATCTTTCCCCCAATAAACCCTCCGCCCTCAAATAGGCCTTAGCATCCTCATAAACGTGGACATCGGGGGGGATTCGAAGAGCAACCTTGGCCTTTCCCCGCTCCAGGGAAATCCTCTCCACCGTGCCAACGTGGACGCCGGCTATCCGGACAGGAGAGTTCGGGGCCACTCCCGCGGCGGAATCAAAAAGAACATAAACCCTGTAGCCCGCCTCCTTTCCAAAATGAAACTTCCTCACCTTTACCGTCATAACGGCCAAGGCGATGATGCCCAATAACACAAAGATACCGACCTTAGTCTCCGTCCCCATTTTTTTCATTCCCAACCTCCTTACAAGGTCATCATCTTACTTTAATTGGCCCCTCGGCCTTTCCCTGGATGAATTGTTGAACTACTGCGTTACTCGATTCCCTGATCTGTTCCGGAGGACCGACTTCAACAATCCTTCCCTCATAGAGCATGGCGATTCGATCAGCGATCTTATAAGCGCTGACCATATCATGGGTGATAGCGAT
>CAYFXP010000117.1:0-10098 GCA_964346935.1 uncultured Syntrophobacterales bacterium | reverse complement strand
ACCCTCTTTCCCGCCTGCCACTGGAAGATGGTACCCACAGCTCCCTCATTCGGGTCAAGGCTGGGGATGACCTGGTGGCTCTTGGGGTCAAACCGTATCCTCCCGTAGACGCCCACCATATCGGTTTTTTCCAGGGCTGCAACCATCGCGTCCGGGTCTAAGGAACCAGCGCGCTCGATGGCGTCCTTGAGCACATAGGGGCCCATATAGCTGGTTGAGGTTCCATACGCTTCGGGCTCTATGTTCCATCTCTTCTTGTAGGCCTTGACGAACTTCATCGTCCAGGGTGTGGCGTTGGATGGGGCATTGCCGGCGTTGACCACGTTGGCCAGGGTGTACTCCCCCTTCCCCTCGGTTGCCTCCCAGAAGCCGGGTTGTTCCGCGGCCGCTATGATAGATCCAAAGGGCAGGGCCGGAACCTTGAGGTCGTACCACTGCTTGAGAAGAATGGAGGTTTCCGGCATATCCATCCAGATAAGGATTATCTGAGCCTTTTCCCTTTTTGCCTTGAGGAGGCCCATGGAGAAATCGGTCGTCCCGGTAGGATAGATCTCCGGTTCACCCAGAACCTCCCAGCCCTTCTTCGGCATGACCTTAGCGATTATGCCGCCTCCAGTCCGGGCATGGGCCACGTCCTGAATCATGATGAACAGCCTCTTGAGGCCGTAGTTCTTCTCGATGAAGAGCAGGCTGGGAACGATCTCCCCCCCGACCATCCATTTCGCCTCTCCGGTGATCCGGAATAAGTACTTGAACTTCTCGTAATCCGCGGCTACACGTGCATGGTACCTTGGGGTCAACACGCCGGTGGTCAGTATGGAGACCTTCTTGTACTTGGCCAGCAAATCCATTGCGGCCAGAGCCGCCTCAGACCGAACGGGACCCCCCATGATGAAATCGGCCTTATTCTCCAAGATGAGCTTCTCCACCACCAGAAGAGCTTCGCTGACCGGAACCCCGGGTTCCAGGTCGCGGGTATCAATGACCACCATTTTAAATGGGCGCTTCACACCTTTGACGTTTACCCCGCCCTTGGCATTGATCTCCTCTATGGCCAACTGCATTCCCCTTTCGGCATCCCAGCCATATACAAAGGCTGTAGAAAGAGGAGCTCCGATTATAATGGGTTTAGCCGCATATGCCCCGTGGCCTGGAAAAGCGATGAGAAAGGCCGTGACCAAAACCGCAAAAGGTATCAATACTCTCCTTTTCATGATCTCCTCCCGTTTAATGACTTTCTATACGAAGAGTTTTTCGGTTTATCAATGATATACAATAACCACCTCCTTTCCTTCAGGATTTCTATAGTCACCCCCTTTCTGATTCAAATCGAGAGAGGTAAGCGGTATTGCAAAAGAAGATGTTTTTGAACACCTTTGATGATTAATGATTGTTGAGAATAACGGTTAAGGATTGAGTTTCAAAACCAAGTTTACCTAAGCGATTGCCCATATTAACGCAATTCGGTTCTCTTTGCAACAACTTAAATCCCGGAGTTTCCGGACTTTTTTCAGGGGGATACTGTTGTTTCTGAGCGTAATCTGCTGAAGAAGTGGGGTACCCATCGAGGGTAAGCAGGAAGGGGAAAGCCGGCCCTTTAGAGGCCGGAAGGGGTAAGTATTCCCCGCCTGCGAACCCCGAAAGGGTCACTTTGGAGGTAATGAAGCGAAGAAACAGCAGTATCACATTCTGAAAAATCCTTTATTCTATAAAATCGATTACTTATAAAGATACTCCTATTAAAATCCAGGAAAATCCGGCTTAAATCCGGTGATTCGAACCTGATTTTGACGACTCCCCAGCTATTACAGGAGCGAGCAGGTGGACATTTCAGGAGGGGCTCGATTATGGAGAAAAATGGATGGCGGATCGAGGGCTTTCGTAGTGAGCTCTAAAGGGCATTCGTTTTATGGTTCGTTGTAGGTGGAATTATCCTTGTAAACCAAGGGCATTTCGGTACATTTGCGCTGCCCTGAAGGAACTCCGGACAAAGGGACCCGATGCCACCTCAGAAAATCCCATTTTTTCCCCCAATGTCTTGTAATCTTGGAACTCATCCGGATGGAGATATCTGACTACGGGATGGTGGTCCTTTGATGGTTGAAGATATTGCCCCAGGGTAAGTAGCCTGCAACCGACATCCAGCAGGTCTCGCATAACCCGGATTACCTCGGATTCCCTTTCGCCCAAGCCCAACATCAGCCCTGACTTCGTTAGGATGGATGGATTACGTAATCGAACCCGTTGAAGCAGGTTCAGAGAGCGCCGGTAAGCGGCCTGGGGTCGTACCCGCGGGTAAAGGCGGGGAATGGTTTCGACGTTATGGTTGAGGACGTCGGGAGGGATAGAAAGGATTATGTCCAGGGAAGAGGGATTCCCCCCAAAGTCCGGAACCAATAATTCTATTAAAATCTCGGGCCCCTTGCGCTTGATGGCATGAACAGCCTCGGCAAAGTGGTGCGCTCCGCCATCCTCCAGGTCATCCCGCGTGACCGAGGTGATGACCACATACCGGAGACCCAATCGATGGGCGGCTGTAGCCACCCTTTCCGGTTCGGCCTCATCGAGAGCAGCAGGGGTTCCGTGGTTTACGGCGCAGAAGCGACAATTTCGGGTACAAGTTTTTCCCATTATCATGAAAGTCGCCGTACGCCTCGAAAAGCATTCGGGCAGATTGGGACAATGTGCCTCCTGACAAACGGTATGAAGCCGGGCTTCGCTGAGCAATGTGGAGACCTTTGCGATGTCCGTTCCCAACGCGATGCGTTTTTTCAGCCAGGGCGGTTTTCGGAGCGTTTCCATGGAGTTTGCCCCCTCCGAGGGTTAAGTCATAATTACGCAAGACACCATTGCATTCATGGAGTAAAGCCCAATTGGTTATCCCCCGGAGAGTTTCCCATGAGTCAGCAATGGCATCTTCGGTATCACCTTGAGGTCTTCCATATCCATCCTCGCCAATTCGATATCGAAGACCTTTTGAAAGTGTTGGGAGACGGCATCTCTCACCCGGGCGCGATCGGGCTCTTTTCCGAGGAGTTCCCTCAGAGAGGTAACCTCGATCCCATCAAGCCCGCAGGGTGTGATAAGGGAGTAGTGGTCCATATTGGGTGATACGTTAAGGGAGAAGCCGTGATAGGTCACCCACCTCGAAATGGCCACCCCGATGGAGCCGATCTTGGAATCCCCCACCCAGGCTCCGCGGTTTAATCTATTCCGTGTCGCCTCAATACCGAAGTCCCCTAAGGTCCTGATGAGTACCTCCTCCAAGTTGAAGATGTACCAGGAGATATCCCGGCGCCAATTCCTCAGGTTCAAGATGGGATAGCCGACGATCTGACCGGGGCCATGGTAGGTTACTTCACCGCCCCTTTCTACGTGGTAGATATTGATACCTTCGGCGACCAAGGTTTCCGGGGAGGCTCGAATATACTGGCGATTTCCGCGTCGGCCCAGCGTGATTACGGGGCTATGCTCCAAGAGCATTAGAATATCGGGAAGGTCTGATTGAAGCCTGGCGGCCACCAATTCCCTCTGAAAATCCCATGCCCTCTCGTATTCGATGAGATCGATGTCAATTAAATATCCCCTTCGCGTCCAGCTATTTTTGTCCATTGAGCCCATGACCGATCCATCGTAGCCGAATCCCATCGTACTTGTCTGATTTTATCATTTCTCGTTCGAGCTCAGCCACTCTCCCTTTGAAGATAACCCTCGATGACGATATCGCCACCTACCCTTTTCGTCTTCATCCGTGAAATCCAGAAGGCCTTCTTTAAATCCCGGATTTCCAGGTCTCCAAGGGCCTCGATCCCCTTGCCGATAAGCTTTGGGGCCATGACTATCACAATCTTATCCGCAAGTCTCTCGTTAAGGAAAGAGGTGATGATCCGGGATCCGCCTTCAACCAATACCGAGGTTATTCCCATCCGGCCCAATTTCCCGAGGAGGTCTCGTATATCTACCCCTCCTCGTAGATTTTTCTCCGCCCATAGTATTTCGGCTCCGAGATGTTGAATCCTCAGTGCTTTTTTCCGATTCGCTTTCTCCGTCGCCACGATAATGGTTCTATCCACTCTCTCGTCATTGAGGATCTGAGCGGTCAGGGGAATACGCAGCCTGCTGTCAACGATGATACGCTGAGGGTTTTGGCCTTTTACGAGTCGGACGGTGAGGCTGGGGTCATCGGCAAGGGCAGTGCCGATGCCGATCAGCACCGCATCGTGAATAGATCGCAACTTATGTGCTAACCGTAAGCTCTCAGGGGAGCTGATCCATTGGGAGCGCCTCGTCTTGGTTGCAATTCTCCCGTCCAGGGATTGGGCGAATTTCAGAGTGACGAAGGGCATTTGCGTCTGAATGTGTTTGAAATAAGCTTCGTTGAGATCGCGGCACCGCTCCTCCAAAACGCCCACTTTGACGCGGATTCCATGATCCCGGAGAAACTGGATACCCTTCCCGTGAACCCTCGGGTTAGGGTCAGGTGTCCCCATTACCACCTCACTCACCCCTGCCTCTACAATGGCATCAACGCAAGGTGGTGTCCATCCATAGTGACAACATGGCTCAAGGGTTACATACAAGGTAGCGCCCCTGACATCCCTCTTTGCATTTCTCAGAGCAATAACCTCGGCATGGGCTTCCCCATATCTCCGATGGTAACCTTTCCCCAGGATCTTTCCTCCTTTGACCACCAAAGCGCCGACCAGGGGATTCGGACTTGTTTTGCCCAGTCCCCTTCGAGCAAGCGACAAGGCCTCCCGCATGAACATTTCGTCTTCCACGTTAAAGGTCCCCGCCAAAAGCCCTCAAGGTGAGGAGGGGATGAAGGGAAAAAAGGATGAACCCATTCCGTGATAAATAGTAGTCGAAATGAACGGTGGTTGCAACTGGCAGTCGAGGAGGTGTTAGGGGGGTGTGAGGATTTTACACTCCATGAATTCCTTAACCATATACTTGATACATCGGCATCAAGCGTTTTAGGATTAAGTCCTCAGCTTCCTCCAAGAACCAAATCCGACCCTCGATCTATGAGTTTGGTTCGTATGGGAGCGGACTGGCCGTGCAATCATTAGCGCCTCGTTTAGGGATTCAAGAATTAGTTCCCCTCTTCACGCTTCCCTCAACTCAGGGAGGAGAGGTAAAGCTGTGGGATTACAAGATGCGGAAGAACCTCGTCGTTCTATTTTACCACGGGAGCGATTGTACCCCCTGTAGGGAAGAGCTGAGAATGTTTGCTGAGAACTACGACGAGTTGGTGGAATTAGAAGCGCAGATTCTAGCGATATCCTCGGACAATTTAGAGAGGTGTGAAGAGTTGTCCGCTGAATATGGTCTGCCCTACCCGCTGCTCTCAGATCCCGAGGGGAGCGTCATAAAAAAGTACACGTATTGGCATGCCGATAGAGCGGCGGCTCTACCATCGGTATTCGTAACGGATAGATACGGCACGCTTTACTATCAGTCTATTTCGGATGAGGCTACGGTACTACCCCCTGTTGAAGAAGTGTTGAGCTGGCTTGAGTTTATACGGAGCCAATGCCCGGAGTGCTCCATCTAAACGGAGACTAAGGCGGATCAGTACCATAACTATGAAGACTTATCCAATTTATCGAGGAGAAATGCTATTGCCAACCTCTTCCCCGTGGAGGTTTTGAAGGTGGCCTCGATCGCCTGCTTAATCTGGTCCAGCTCCCTCTCGGCGGCATCCTCTAAGTTCACCAGGCAATCGGCCTCCCAGAGGATTTGGAAGTTGAGAGTTTGGACTTGTCCTGGACTATGGTGGTGGGAAATCAGATCACACACCTCATCGATCATATCCCTCTCGGCCCCAAGGCTTTGCAATATCTTTCGGGCAATGGGAGGGCCCTCGCGCTCTTGGTATTTCCCAGCGGCGGTGTTATACTTCCTCTCCGCCTCATGGATCCCGATATCGTGGAGATAGGAGGCGGCGATAACCACGGCCGGATCGCCCCCGTCTCCCTTCAATATCTCCTCGGCAAATCGGACCACCCTGTTGGCGTGATTGATCCGTTTGGAATCTCTCCCGAAAACCCTCCTCATTTCTGAGGCAATCCTCTGCTTCAAGGATTCCTGCTTTTGCTCCTTTAGTTCTACGGGGAGCTTTCCCACGCATTGTTCGGCATAGGCGCACCACTCAGCGCATCCGAAATCGATCTTGGGATTGGTCACCTGGGTTCCACAGGATTTGCACCTTCGGCGGACGTCGTCCTTAAAAAACTCGATCCTCTTCCCGCACTGAGGACAGGAGATGTCGAAGATATCCCCCGGCTTCCAATACCTCATGTCTTGCCCCGGGCACTTCATGAAGAACCCCTCCTCTGCATTTGAGTTTCACTATCTTTTTACTTCGATTATTGCCGCTGATCCTTGACTTAAGTCAACGGAAATTCTCCTTACCGGATTTTCCCAAAATTTCGCTTGATTTTCTCATGCGAAGATGGTTAAATCCAGCGATGTAAGTTGTAAGGAGTTTTTCAAGGAACACAAATAAAGACGGTACGGGTACCAATAGTGACTGTCCGGCTTTATTTTAGACCGGAAAGCCATTACAACTTACCAAAGATTTTTTACAGGAAGGGGGTGAGTTGTAGTGGCCAGAGGGCGGGTTAAATGGTTCAGTGAGAAAAGGGGCTATGGGTTTATCAGTCGGGAAGATGGGGATGATATCTTCGTCCACTATTCGGCCATTAAGAAGGAAGGATTTAGGACCCTTCGCGAGGGAGATGAAGTCGAATTTGAGATTTCCGAAAGTGATAAGGGCCTCCAAGCCACAGATGTGACGGTATTGGAATGAGATAGGAGGAGCGACGTTACCAGCGGACCCCGGGGTTAGTTTTTTCCCTCGGGGTCTCCTTGTTCATGAACGGCCTTCTGAAGTCCCGCTGCGGAAAAATCGCCCGTATCGAGAAGTTGACTTTCTATCAAATTTCCTCTATTCTCGTAACAATTGGTCTTGATTTTTCGGAGGGATTATATAATGAAGGATAAGAACAATGAGGGCTCGGGAAAAGATACCCCCGAGGAGGTACCCGTCTTCTCCGATCAGGATTTGGAGGACTACCTGAAAGTCGAGGAGGAGTATTCGGGGGGAGCAGAAATGGCGACGGAACCGGACCCATCTCCCCAAACCATCGCTTCCCTAAAAAGGCAGAAACGTTCGAAGCGCTCCTTCATGTTTATTGCCCTACTCTGTATCGGTTTGGGGATTTTAGTGCTGGTTGTCTTCTTCTTTATGAGGCCAGAGGTGAGGAAGCCCCAGATCGTTGCCAAGCGCATGAAACGGTCCATTCCGGCACCTGAGAGGGAAGAGAAACGGACGATTCCAGGCGTCGTTGGAGAGGAGAAGGTACCGGAGGGAGGGGTACCGGAGAAGGAGAAGCCGGCCGTTTCAGCACCTTCGGAGCCGTCGATGATCATTCAGGAGAGGGGAACGGACAAGAAGGTGATCATTCTCGGGGGAAAGGAGTTACCCAAGGAGGAGAAAGAGGTCAAAGTCTCCGAAGAAGAGGCGAGAAAGCCCGAAGCTCGGGAAGAAAGCCAAGAGAAACCGAAGGTTGCCAAGGTTGAAGAACCGAAGAGTCGGCCCGCACCCGAGGAGAAACTTCCGAGTGGCAGGTATACCGTAAACGTAGGGTCTTTCAGGGAAAGGGCGAGGGCTGAACGGTTGAGGAAGGAATTGGAGGAGAAGGGTCACAAGGCCTTCGTCGCGAAGGCCGCTATTCCCCAAAAGGGAACTTGGTATCGGGTTTCAGTGGGCCGATTTCCCTCTCGCGCTGAGGCAGAGACCTTTTCCCGGACATTAAAGCAAAAGGACGGGTTGAGTTCCTTTGTGAGGGAATTAAAGGAAACCGAGAGATAAAGGCATTCCCTCCGTAAATGCGTTCCCATATCCGCCATCCCCTGCCGTATCCTTCCTGAGGACTTCGGATCATTTTCCCGTTGGGCTTGTTCGAACCCGGTAAAAGGCGAAAACGGGCTTAATTCCCGTGGTCCATATAGCCAGGCTGAAGGGGCCGAAATCCCTAGGATTTGCGCCCTTTTTTTATTTGTTCGATTGGGAAAGGGGGGGTGTCTATGGAATTCAAGTACCGCTCGAAGCGAGAGGGTTTTGGGGCCAAACGGTCCGTTGTCATGAGTCGGAATGGAATGGTGGCCTCGAGCCAGCCTTTAGCCTCCCTTGCGGGGATTCGGATATTGATGCAGGAGGGAAACGCGGTGGATGCGGCCATAGCCGTTGCTGGTGTATTGAATGTCGTGGAACCCCATATGACGGGGATCGGGGGGGATGTCTTTGCACTCATTTACTGGAAGGCCAAGGGGGAGTTGAAAGGGCTGAATGCCAGTGGGAGATCCCCCTATGGCTCAAGCCTGGGCTTTTTCTTAGATAAAGGGATGCACCATATTCCCGAAAGGGGGATACTGTCCGTTACCGTCCCCGGGGCATTGGACGGCTGGGTTGCCCTCTTGGAGAAATATGGGTCAATGGAGTTGTCCCAATTGCTGGAGCCAGCCATCGTCTATGCCGAGGGGGGCTTTCCCGTTACCGAAATTATCAGCGGAGAATGGCGGGAGGCCATCGAGGAGCTGAAAGACTTCCCCAGCCTTTTGAAGCACTATTCCACAAACGGCCATGGACCGAAACCGGGGCAAGTATGGGCGAACGCAAATCTCGCGAGAACCCTGAGGGCAATCGCCTCGGAGGGGAGGGCTGCATTTTATGAAGGGGAAATTGCTAAGGCCATTGTTCGCTGTTCCAGGGAATACGGCGGATTGTTGGAGGAAAGGGATTTGAGGAACCATACCTCCACGTGGGTTGACCCCATCTCCACAACCTACAGAGGGTATACGCTCTATGAACTCCCGCCAAACGGACAGGGATTGACTGCCGTACAAATGCTGAACATTATGGAGGGGTATGATATCCAATCCATGGCCCCCAATTCGCCGGATTACCTCCACCTCCTGGTAGAGGCCAAGAAGTTGGCCTTTGCCGACCGTGATCGGTATGTCTCGGACCCGGAGTTCGGAGATATTCCCCTGGAGAAGCTGGTCTCGAAGGAATATGCCGAAACCCAGAGGGAAAGGATTACCGTGGGCAGGGCGTCCCTTGGGATGGGCTCTGGATGTGAGATGGATTCGGACACGGTCTACTTGTGTGTCGTGGATAAAGAGGGGAACATGGTTTCCTTTATCAACAGCATTTTCAAGGCATTCGGCTCCGCGATAGTCGCAGGGGATACGGGAATCATCCTACAGAACCGGGGAAAGGCCTTTATCCTCGATGAAAGCCATCTCAATCGGCTGGAACCGCATAAGAGGCCCCTGCACACCATCATCCCCGCCATGGTATTCAGGGAGGAGAAACCCTTTATGGCCTTTGGGGTAATGGGGGCGGATATGCAGCCCCAGGGCCACGTCCAGGTGCTGATCAATCTCGTTGATTTCGGCATGAATATCCAGGATGCGATGGAAGCACCGCGGATACGGCACCTCGAGGGAATGGAAGTTATCCTGGAGGAACCCCTCAATAGCCAGGTGTCGGGTGAGCTGGAGAAGAGGGGCCATCGAATTCTCCAAAAGAGGTTTCCGACGAACCAATTCGGGGGAGGGCAGGGGATTATCATCGATCCTGGCAGCGGGGCCCTTCTGGGCGGATCGGACCCCAGGAAGGATGGATGCGCCCTGGGGTATTGAGGGAGCTTGAGGCTTCCTCTGCTTTAAGGAGCTCGATGATTCATACTGCCGTTTCGGCGGGTTAGTTCGCACAACCCCTTTCGATTCCACGAGACCCCTTGACCACCCTGAAGCATGCTCAAAGCGGTTGAGCGCCTCTCGTCCAGGCTAATCCCTCAAGCCAAGATGGCAGGAATTACCCATTCTTGGAATTCCCGAGGATGAAGGGCGAATACCCTCTAACGTTGCCTAAGAAAACATGGTGTTTGGACAAGGGCCCGTTGCGGGGAGATGGAGAGATGAACTGCATCATCCCCGGACGGCTATCTGAGTTTAAACACGAAGCGGATTGGGATGATCATGGCGAAGAAGGGAAGCATATACATCGCGGCCAGGGTAGCGGCC
>CAYFXP010000116.1:0-4116 GCA_964346935.1 uncultured Syntrophobacterales bacterium | reverse complement strand
GTGGCCTCATCCACCGATGAGATAATCGGCAGCACCCTGACATACCCCTTGGAAAGCAATGTGGTAGCCCTCGCCGCAGCTGCCTTGGCTTGAGAGATGGACTCGCTGATGGATTTGGGGAAATGAGCCATACCCGCCACAAATATCCCGTCGGTGGCGAAATCCACCGGCCTGAGCTTCATATGGGCTTCCAAGAAGAAACCGTCCGCGGTAAGGGGAACCTTCAAGAGCTTCGCCAACTCCTCATTCCCCCGTGGCACAATGCCGGCCGATAATACGAGCCGGTCAGGATTGAGCACCATCCGCTCCCCGGCAACTGGCTCCATGAACGACAGGTTAATGGAGCCTCCTTCGATGGTTACCTGGGGCTTATCCTCGGGATCGTAGTGGATGAAGGTAACCCCCTCATTTCGAGCCTTGGTATAGTATCTCTCCATGAGGCCATATGTCCTGACATCCCGATAAAGTATACAGACCTTCGCCTGGGGATTCCTCTCCTTGATACTCAAGGCGTTCTTGACGGCCGTGCTGCAGCAGATTCGGCTACAATTAGGCCTCTCCTCGGACCTGGACCCAACGCACTGAATCATGGCAATGGTTTTGGCTTCAGCGAAGAACCGCTCGTCACTGACGATCTTTTCCTCGAATTCCCGCTGGGTCATAATCCGCTCATCTTGTCCGTACAAATACTCGGAAGGCTTAAGCTCTTCTGCTCCCGTGGCCACGATCACCGCACCGTGCTCGAGCTCCTCCCCAGTTCCATCGGAGTTTCGGACCGTGGTTTTGAAGTTTCCCATGTACCCCGAGAAATCGGTCACCTCCGTATCGGTGAAAACCCGGATACCCGGATGTTTGGACACCTCCTCAACCCTCCGATGAAGCAGCTGCTGAACGTCATTCCCCTCCAGCGTATGGTGGATATGCCTAAGATTCCCCCCGAGCTCCTTCCCCTTCTCTATGAGGTAGCAGTCAAATCCCTGATGTGCTAGCTCCAGGGCACAGGTCATGCCCGCCAGTCCCCCTCCGACAACGAGGCCCTTGTCTATAACCTCTGCCACGGGCTCCTCCAGGGGCTGGGAAAGGCGAGCCTTGGCAACTACCATCTGGACCAGCTCCTTCGCCTTCTCCGTGGCTTCTTCCGGCTGGTTCATGTGAACCCAGGAGCATTGATCCCGGATATTGGCCATTTCAAAGAGATACTTATTGAGGCCCACCTCTCGGACAGTCTCCTGAAACAAGGGTTCGTGGGTCCGCGGAGAACAGGAGGCCACCACTATACGGTTCAAATTGTGTTCCTCCACCGTCTTTTTTATCTTTTCCTGGGTGTCCTGAGAACAGGTATAGAGGTTCTCCTCCACGTAAACCACGTCCCTCAATCCCCTGGCGAATTCCCGCACCTGAGGGACATCGACCACACCCCCGATATTGATCCCGCAATGGCAGACGAAGACCCCTATGCGGGGCTCTTCCGTGGACACATCCCGTTCGGGGGGATATTCCTTCTCCCTTACCAGTGTTCCCTTCATCGAGGTCAGATCGGATGAAGCATTTGAAGCCGCTCCGCTGGCCTGCGCCACCGTCTCCGGGATATCCTTCGGCCCCTGAAAGGCCCCGCAGACGTATATCCCCGGCCTCGATGTGGCGAGGGGTGAAAACTCATGCGTTTTGCAGAAACCATAGGGATCGAATTCGAGCCCCAACTTCTCCGCCAGTTCCCTCGCGCCGGCCGGTGGAGTCAGTCCCACGGACAAGACCACCAAATCGAACTCGTCCTCGGTGACTCGCCCGTTCTCGTCGATGTACGAGATGACCAGATTTTTCGAGCTCGGCCTCTCGGCGACCCTTGAGATCATACATCGAACGAAGCGGACCCCGTACTCCCTTTTTGCCCTCTCGAAATAGAGGTCAAAATCCTTTCCCTGACAGCGAATGTCCATGTAGAAAACAGTGGGCTGCACCTCCTCTTGGTGCTCCTTGGCGATAACCGCTTCCTTGATGGCGTACATGCAACAGACAGAGGAACAATACTCGTTCCCATTCTCACCGCTCATGTCCCTGGATCCCGCACACTGAATCCACGCGATCTTGCGGGGCATGGTGTTGTCGGAGGGCCTGAGAAGGGATCCCTGATAAGGGCCTGATGCGCTCAGGGTCCGTTCGAACTGGATGCTCGTGATCACGTTGGGGTAGCGACCAAACCCATAGGTGGCAAGCCCCGTGGCATCGAATTCGTCGAAGCCCGGGCACAGGATTACCGACCCCACCTCGATGTCGATGATCTCCTCCCTCATATCGTGAAGGATGGCATCGGCCTTACATATGGAAACGCACTGGAGGCATTCCGAACAGAGCCCGCAATTGAGGCAGCGTTCCGCCTCCCGTAAGGCAGCCTCCTCGGTAAGGCCCATCTTCACCTCTTGGAAACCATCACTCCTCCCCTCGGGTGCGAGGAGATCCGCCCTCTCCCTGGGCTTCTTTTGGGCCGCAGCCAGGAGATCATCCACGTTTGCCCTTTGCCATGGGGATGGCTCCCGACCCTCCCTCAGGTCTTGCCCGTTCAGATATCGGTGGATGGAAATGGTCGCCTCCCTCCCGGCTGCAACCGCATCGATGGCATAACCAGGCCCGGTGACGGCGTCTCCTCCCGCAAAGATACCCTCCCGAGAGGTCTGACGGGTGACGGGGTCCACCTGCACTGTTCCCCTCTCCGTCAGCTCGACCCCCGTCTCCGGGGAAATAAAGGACAGATCCGGAGCCTGGCCGATGGCGGGAATAACCGTATCGACTTCGATCCCGAACTCCGAGCCCTCGATGGGAACAGGCCTCCTCCTTCCCGATGCGTCGGGCTCTCCCAATCGCATCCGGAGACACCGTACTTCAATCCCCCTCTTTCCTTTGGGAATAATCCCGCTAGGGGCCGCGAGATACTCGATCTCGATTCCCTCCGAGAGGGCTTCTTCGATCTCCTCCTCGTTGGCGGGCATCTCCTGCCGGGACCTCCGGTACAGGATGGTTACTTTCTTCGCGCCAATCCTCAGGGCCGCCCTGGCGGCATCTATCGCCACATTGCCGCCCCCGATGACCGCCATCCTCTCCCCTACCTGCACCTCTTGACCCGAGTTGACCTTTCCCAGAAAGGACACTCCCGGAATCACCCCTTGGCCATCCTCGCCGGGAATGTTCAACCTGAGATCCCGGTAGGCCCCGGTCGCTATGAAGATAGCCTTAAACCCCTGAGAGAAGACGTCCTCAATGGTCATGTCCTCTCCAACGGATGTATTCGTCTTGATTTCGACACCGAGGCTCCCAATGTGCTCGATCTCCGCATCCAGGACCTCCCGGGGAAGACGGTATTCGGGAATACCCGTGCGCAACATTCCCCCGGGGGTTGGAAGTTTTTCGAAGACCGTTACCCCATATCCCTCCAGGGACAGGTAGTAGGCCGCACTCAATCCAGCGGGCCCTGAGCCGATAATGGCAACCTTCTCCGGCCTCTCCTCCTTCTTGACGGGGGATTTCCTTCCGGCGCGATCCGCCACAAAGCGCTTTAAGTCACAGATGGCAATGGGTTCATCTACGGAAGCCCGGTTGCATTCGGTCTCACAGGGGTGGGGACATATCCTCCCCAAAACTCCCGGTAGGGGAAGTTTTTCATAGATGAGGCTAACCGCCTCCTCATATTTCCCCTGAGAGATGAGGGCGACATAACCCTGGACATTCACCCGTGCCGGGCAATTCATCACACAGGGGGCCCGATCCCCCTTGCCGATGGTAAAGATATTGGGGAATGCTTGGGCGTAGGGACGGTAGATCGCCTTCCGGTCCACCAAGCCCTCATCGAATTCGCTGGTAATCCCCACGGGGCAGACCTCCGGACATTCCCCGCATCCCGTACATTTGGTTGAATCCACATACCGCGGTTTTCTCCTGACAGTCGCCCGGAACCGGCCCGGCTCACCTTGAAGGTCCACCACCTCTGAATACGTGAGGGTTTCGATGTTGAGATGCCTTCCGCACTCCACCAGTTTCGGGGAGAGGATACACATGGAACAGTCATTGGTGGGAAAGGTCTTGTCCAGTTGAGCCATTCTGCCTCCGATGGACGGTGCCTTCTCC
>CAYFXP010000115.1:0-8548 GCA_964346935.1 uncultured Syntrophobacterales bacterium | reverse complement strand
CATGAGATGAAGGATATTGAAATCGGGATCATCGGTGGCACCCGCGGGATGGGGAGGTGGTTTGCAGGCTTCTTTGAAAGAAATGGATACACCGGTTTTGTATCAGGAAGGAAAATGGGCGTGGATATCCCGACGATGGCTGAAAAATGCCAGGTTGTTATCGTGAGCGTCCCGATGGGCGTCACCTGTGAAGTCATTGAGCAGGTTGGCCCCCACATGAAGAAGGAATCCCTCTTGATGGATCTCACCTCACTGAAGAGTGAACCCGTCGAATCCATGCTCAAATCCTCCCTTTCAGAGGTCATCGGCCTTCATCCCCTCTTTGGACCGACCGTGGATTCCATAGCCAGCCGGACATACAATTGTCCTCTGCCCCGTGAGGACAGAGAAGTGGCTCGACTGGCTGAAGAATATCCTGGCGAGAAATGGCGCCAATATCATGGAGACGACCCCCGAGAGGCACGATGAGCTGATGAGTATTGTTCAGGGATTGAATCACCTGAACTCCATAACTATGGGGATGGTTTTGAGGGGATCAGCTGCGGATCTCACGGAGCTGAGAAGGTTTGCCACGCCCATGTTTAAGACGAAGCTTGGTCTCATCGAAAAGGTATTCACGAAAAACCCGAGACTCTATGCCGAGATCGTCAGCTTGAACCCAAACATCAACAGAGTCATTGACCTCTATGCCAAGACCCTGTCTGAATTGAAAAACGTGACCCATGGAAGCAATGTAGAGGCTTTCATGGAGCTGATGAGGCAAAACAGCCTATGGGAATCATGAGAGACTCGGGAAAATTTATGATTGACAAAGTCCTCGATTACTTCTATATTATGTTTAAATTTTTAAGGGACATGCAAAGATGAACCAGAAAGCGTCTATAGGAAACAGCTGGTGGTGGAGGAACAGAAGGGAGGGGTTCGTCCACCGCTGATTTTGCGCGTGAAATAGAGAAGAAGCCGTGGAGAACCTCTTCGAGGCTCCACGGCTTTTTTGTTTTTCTCTTAGCACAAAAAGGCCGTGAATGATCACGGCCTTTTTTATTCCGTAAATGGGAGGAATCTTGATGCATGTACTATCCGGACTTTGAGACATTTAAGGAATTGGCAAAGGGGGGGAACTTGATCCCCCTCTACACGGAGATTTTGGGGGATTCTGAGACCCCGGTCTCGGCCCTCATGAGGCTGCGGTCCAAATCCCACGTTTTTCTTCTGGAGAGCGTGGAAGGGGGTGAAAAATGGGGAAGGTACACCTTCCTGGGATCTGATTCGCATGTGATTTTTAAGGTCAAGGGAGAGGATGTCCTGATCCAGAGAGATGGGGAGATCAGATACCATAAGCATCGGGGAGATCCAATGAGATTCCTGAAGGGTCTACTACACATTTACCGCCCCGTTCCCGTCGATGGACTGCCCCGGTTCTCCGGCGGAGCCGTGGGATTTCTCGGTTATGATATAGTCCGCTATTTTGAGAAGCTCCCCGCCATAGCCAAAGAAGATCTCAAGATCGATGATGCAACTTTCCTTATTACAGACACCCTGATGATCTTTGACAACGTGAAGCACACGATCAAGGTGGTGGTGTGTGCTGTTACCGAAGGGAGAGAAGACCTTCGGGTGGTTTACAATGAGGCGGCCAATAAGATCGATCAGATGGCCGAGATGTTGAGGGCCCCCGTGGAAAAGGGGGAACCTCCTCGGGAAGCTCGAAAAGGTGCCCCGAACAAGTCCAATATGGACCCGGAAGACTTCAAGGCCATGGTGAGAAGGGCCAAGGAGTACATCGTTTCTGGCGATGTAATCCAGGTCGTCCTCTCCCAGCGATTTCAGATAGAAAATCGCGTGGATTCAATTGATCTTTACCGGGCCCTCCGCTACATCAACCCATCTCCGTACCTTTTTTATCTCAAACTCGAAGATCTCATCCTAATCGGCTCATCCCCGGAGGTCATGGTCCGTCTTGAAGAGGGTATTGTCGAATTGAGGCCTATTGCTGGGACGAGAAAGAGGGGAAAGGACGAACAGGAAGACAGAAGACTTTCCGATGAGCTCCTTCAAGACCCAAAGGAAAGAGCGGAGCATGTCATGCTCGTCGATCTGGGGAGAAATGATCTGGGGAGGATTGCCCGGATTGGAAGCGTTCAGGTAAATCAATTCATGGTGGTCGAGCGGTACTCCCATGTCATGCATATCGTCTCCCATATCCAAGCACAATTATCCTTGGGCAAGGATGCTTTCGATGTGCTTAAGGCTACCTTCCCAGCAGGTACGCTCACCGGCGCGCCCAAGATTAGGGCCATGGAAATCATCGATGAACTGGAACATTCCCGACGGGGCCCTTACGGGGGAGCAGTGGGGTACTTTAGTTACAGGGGGGATATGGATTTCTGCATCACCATTCGGACTATGGTGATCAAAGGTGGAAAAATTTTCATCCAGGCGGGTGCGGGAATTGTGGCGGATTCTGACCCTGAGGCGGAGTATTGGGAGACCGTAAACAAAGCAATGGGGATGATTCAGGCTATCCGGATGGCCACCTCAGGACTCGAAATATCCAAGGGCAATGTTTAATTGGAGAAGGAGGGATAGATATGATTTTGATGATCGATAATTACGATTCATTTACGTACAACCTTGTCCAATATATCGGCCAGCTCGCGCAGGAGGTGGTGGTCCATAGAAATGACGAGATATCCATTGATGAAATTCGGGGACTCAAACCGGATGCCATCTTTCTTTCCCCTGGCCCCTGCACGCCCAAGGAGTCGGGCATTACCGTTGATGTAATTAAAGAATTTTATAGGGCCATTCCCGTCATGGGGGTCTGTCTGGGATACCAGGCAATCGGTTACGCCTTTGGCGCCGATGTGGTGAGGGCAGAGAGGATCATGCATGGAAAGACCTCCAGGATCATGACCGATGGACGCACGATTTTCAAGGGGCTACCGAACCCCTTCATTGCAGGGCGCTATCACTCTCTGATCATAAAGAGGGATTCCCTTCCTCCTTGCCTAGAGATCAGCGCTGAAACGGAGGAAGGGGAAATTATGGGCATCAGGCATAAGGAGTATCCGGTGGAAGGCGTACAGTTTCACCCCGAGTCGGTCCTGACATTAAACGGAAAGCGGATCCTGAGGAATTTCTTAGAAATGATTCAGGGGAAAAAACTAGCCATTTCCGGTTAGGGGAAAGGAGTTTGAGGCATGATCAAGGAAACGATTGCAAAAGTTGTGGCCAATGAAGACCTGAGGGAATCTGAGATGATGGAGGCCATGGAGGAAGTGATGGAGGGGAAGGCAACACCGGCCCAGATCGCTGCCTTCATTACGGGCCTGAGGATGAAGGGGGAGACAGTTGAAGAGGTCACTGGCGCGGCCCGAATCATGAGGCAGAAGGCAACCAGAATCGACGCCCGTTCGGCCATCATCGTGGACACCTGTGGGACTGGTGGGGATGGAATGAATACCTTCAATATCTCCACGACGACGGCTTTTGTGGTGGCGGCAGCGGGGATCACCGTGGCAAAACACGGAAATCGTGCTGTCTCCAGCGGTTGTGGAAGCGGCGATGTCCTCGAGGCACTGGGGGTGAACCTCAATCCCGGACCGGAGATCGTGGAGGAATGTATTCAGCAGATCGGGATCGGGTTCCTCTTTGCCCCTCGACTCCATGGAGCTATGAAATACTGCCTTGTGCCGCGAAGGGAGATCGGCGTCAGGACGATTTTCAACCTATTGGGACCCTTGACAAACCCCGCCGGAGCTACGTCTCAGCTCCTCGGCGTCTACGATCCCAGGTTAACAGAGATGTTTGCTGGTGTCCTGAAAAACCTGGGAACAAAGACGGCCTTCGTGGTCCATGGTTTTGATGGCCTCGATGAGGCCACCGTGACGAGGGAGACGCGGGTCTCGGAGCTGAAGGAGGATCTCATCACCACCTATAATATTAACCCCATCGGGATATTCGGCGAGACATACCCGGTCGAGGATCTCATTGGCGGAGACGCTTCGGTCAATGCACAAATCACAAAAGATGTTCTGACCGGCAAGGATGGGGCCTGTCGTAAGATCGTTCTCCTCAACGCCGCATTGGCCATCATGGCCGCGGAAAAAGCGAGGACCATTCAGGAGGGTATCGCCATTGCCGAGGAGTGCATAGACAGTAGGGGGGCCATAAAGAAGCTGCAAGCCCTTATCGAATTGAGCAATGGCTGAGGGAGGCCGATGATCTTAGATAGGATTGTAGAAGCTAAGAGAAGAGAGGTTGGCTACCTGAAGGGGATGAGGTCCCTTTCCCTGTTGAAGGAGACCATGAGGGACCTCCCCCCTCCCCGCGATTTCAAGAGGGCGATAAGCGGCTCGCCCTTTTCCATTATTGCCGAGGTGAAGAGGTGTTCACCATCCAAAGGGAGGATCAGAGAGGATTTCGACCCCTTCAAGATTGCCACCATTTACCAGGAAAATGGGGCGGCGGCTATCTCGATTCTCACCGATGAGGAATTCTTCGAGGGTAATAGGACATATCTATCGGGCATTCGGAAAATCGTAGAGCTTCCCCTCCTGAGGAAGGATTTTATCATCGACCCTTATCAGATCTACGAGACCAAGATCCTCGGGGGGGATGCCCTTCTTCTTATCGCATGCCTGCTGGAAGATCGGCAATTAAGAGAATATATCCGCCTCACACAAAACCTAGATCTCTCGGCCCTCGTTGAAGTTCACACGCGGGAAGAACTGAAAAAGGCCTTGGCTGTGGGCGCTGAGATCATAGGCATTAACAACAGAAACCTTAAGACATTTTTCACGGATCTGCGCACAACGCTAATCCTGGCCCCATCCATTCCCAAGGATAGAATTGTGGTCAGTGAAAGCGGCATCAATACCAAAGGGGATATTGAGACGTTAATGAAAGCGGGAATTCATTGCTTCTTAGTAGGTGAGGCATTGATGCGATCGGAGGATATCGGGGGAAAACTAAGGGAGCTTCTAGGGCGCGGGGGAATAGAGCAATGACGGACATAAAGATCTGCGGGATAACCAACCTGAAGGACGCCTCCTTTGCTACCGAATGTGGTGCCGATGCCCTCGGTTTTGTCTTTTATTCAAGGAGTCCTAGGTATGTGGCACCGAAAATTGTGAAAGAAATTATTGAAAAGATACCGGATAGGATTACGAAAGTCGGTGTCTTCGTGAACCATGACCTCCTGAAGGTTAAGAACACAGTGGAATTCTGCGGCCTCAATATCATTCAACTTCACGGGGATGAGTCGCCCGAATATTGCCGCCAATTTCTTCCATCCCTTTTGATAAAGGCCTTTTCTGCCCGGAGAGAGGCAGATCTCCAGAAATTGATGAGATACCGTGTAAGGGCCATCCTCGTGGATGCTTACGATCCCATTCGCTACGGAGGGACGGGGAAAAGATCCGATTGGAAGCTGGCCGTCAAGGTCAAAGAGACGCACCCGCTCATTCTCGCGGGTGGGTTAAATATGAATAATATTCGGCAAGCCATCGAGATCGTCTCGCCCCATGCCGTAGACATCAGCAGCGGGATTGAAAGTTCACCGGGGAAAAAGGACCATGAGAAGGTCAAGGCCATCATTGGGATCGTGCGCTCCATGGACGGAAAGGGAAAAGGAGTATTTCAACGATGTTATCATGAAAATTTTAATACGCCATAGGTGAAGCCATGGGGAAAACTCAACCTGATAGAACCGGGCATTTCGGGACCTTTGGAGGCCGTTACGCGGCCGAAACATTGATGACCGCCCTCATCGAGCTTGAAGAGGCGTACCTTCGGGCAAGAAGGGATAAAGAATTTCAGGGGGAGTTCACCCGTTATCTGTGGGAATATTCGGGGAGGGAGACGCCTCTTTATTTTGCCAGGCGTCTCACAGAGACATTGGGAGGGGCCAAGATCTATCTGAAACGGGAAGACCTCAATCATACCGGTGCTCATAAGATAAATAATACCCTTGGACAGGCCCTCCTTGCGAGGCGAATGGGAAAAAAGAGGGTGATCGCGGAGACAGGGGCCGGTCAGCATGGGGTAGCCACGGCCACGGTTGCCGCCCTTTTCGGAATGGAATGCCAGATATTCATGGGCCAGGAGGATATAAGGAGACAGTCATCAAATGTCTTGGGGATGAAAATTCTCGGTGCAGAGGTAGTGCCCGTTATCTCCGGAACGGCAACTTTGAAAGATGCCATGAACGAGGCGATGCGCCAGTGGGTCGCCTCGGTGAGAGATACCTTCTATGTCATCGGCTCCACGGCGGGACCCCATCCTTACCCGATGATGGTACGGGATTTCCAGAGCGTTATCGGCAAGGAGACGAAGAGACAGATCCTAAAGAGAGAGGGAAGGCTCCCCGATTTCCTGATCGCCTGTGTGGGCGGGGGGAGCAATGCCATGGGGCTCTTTTACCCCTTCAAAGACGATTTTAGGGTCGCCATGATCGGGGTAGAGGCGGCAGGAAAGGGACTCAATATGGGGATGCATGCGGCAAGCATATCAGCGGGGGTAATCGGGGTCCTCCACGGAAATAAAACCTATCTTCTTCAGGATGAGAACGGTCAGGTGCATGATGCCTATTCAATCGCCGCTGGTCTCGATTACCCAGGTGTGGGACCGGAACATGCCCATTTTCATGAAACGGGAAGAACGAAATATGTCACAATTGAGGATCAAGAAGCAGTTCAAGCTTTCATGTGCCTCGCTAGATATGAGGGAATCGTTCCCGCCCTGGAGAGTGCCCATGCTGTGGCATATGCCATGAAGCTGGCTCCCTCGTTGGATCGGGAGAAGATCATCGTGGTCAACCTCTCCGGCAGGGGAGAAAAGGATGCGGGAATCATCGCTGAAAGGATGGAGACACTTCAATAATGGGTCGAATCGAGAGAACGTTCAGCTCCTTAAGGGATAAAGGCGAAAAGGCCCTGATTGTTTATCTCACGGCGGGAAATCCAAGTTTGGAAGATACAAAGGAGATTATCCTTGGCCTGGATGCTGCCGGCGTGAATGTCCTCGAGATGGGGGTGCCCTTTTCAGACCCAACAGCCGATGGGCCTATTATTCAGGCCGCCTCTTGGAGAGCTCTGCAAAATGGGGTAACCCTTTCCAATATCCTCGATATGATCGAATCCCTCAGGGAAGTCTCTGAGATCCCCATTGTCCTCTTTGGCTATTACAACCCCATCTTTATTTACGGGAACGAGAGATTTGCAAAAAGGGCAAAAGAGGTGGGGGTGGACGGCATCCTGGTAGTTGATCTCCCCCCTGAGGAGTCCGCAGAACTTAGGCGGTACACGGATCGATCAGGGATCGACTTCATCCCCTTAATTGCCCCGACAACTAGTTCCGAACGGATAAGAAAGATATCACGGCATGCCAGGGGATTTCTCTACTACGTCTCAATCACCGGGGTGACAGGAACCAAAAGGCCCCGGGTCGTTGAACTCACGAGGGCTGTGGAGAGGATAAAGGGGATAGCCCATCTTCCTGTCGTCGTGGGTTTCGGGATCTCCACACCACAACAGGCCGCGGAGATCGCCCCGTACGTCGATGGGATCGTCATTGGAAGCGCCTTTGTCCAGATGATCGAGGAGAACCGCGACAAAGCCGATATGGTTGACATTGTTTCTGATTATGCTCGGGAGGTCAGGAAGGCAATGGGAGGTGGAAGGCATGTGACGAAAAATCGCGGCAAGTAGTTGCGGGAACTTTTCGGTGTTGCGTAAAGATCATCTGTGCCCATATGGGAAACGATTTGTGGACATAGGGTACGCGGCAACCAGGTAGTTATGAACGAAATCTCCTACCGGGATCCTGACCCGAAACTGACTATCCTCCGATCCAACCCATGCCCGCTAAGGCCTTGAGCCGTTTTCCTGCCACCCCCTCCCACCCAGGAAGCGGCCTTAAAGGATCGTATTGCCAAGCTTGAGCAGATGGTGGGCCGTCTGACCATGGAGAACCAATTCTTAAAAAAAGCGCGCGAGAACACCCTGGAGAGGGCCGAACAAAAAGAAAGTTCCTTCCTCACCACCGATCCATTGTGCAAACGATCCGAAGGAGGTGCGAGCTCATGAACCTGCCCCGCAGTAGTTATTACTATCATCCGAAGGAGAAAACTCTGGCCCAACTGAAGCAGGAGGCGGATCTTCGGGATCTCATAGAAGCCATCATATTGGAGTTTCCTCGATATGGGTATCGGAGAGTGACCAAGGCCCTTCACCGTCTGGGGCTGAGGGTCAATCACAAGAGGGTGCTTCGGCTGATGAGACAAAACGATCTTCTCTGCCGTCCCAGAAAGAAGATGGGTGAAGACTACTCAGAGCGATCACCCATATCCGGTCTTTCCCAAGGTGGTTCGCAATCTGGTGAGCACCTCCATCGACCAGGTTTGGCTTGCCGATATCACCTCTATTCGAATCCTCACGGCCTTTGTCTATCTGGCCGTTATTTTAGACATGCACTCTCGTAAGAACCTGGGATATGTTCTCTCTGGCCGGGTTGACATAGAATTACCCCTGAGGGCCTTAACAAT
>CAYFXP010000114.1:0-19766 GCA_964346935.1 uncultured Syntrophobacterales bacterium | reverse complement strand
TTCCGTTACCTCCCCCCAGTTTTTGCCTCGGGCCGGGCGACGACTTATCAGTGCTTCTCGTTTCCCTGGAGTTCAATAAAAGCATTTCCCGACGGTGGGAACTCCCCGCCGTTACGGTCAATGGTATCCAGGATGCTCTCGGCAACAATCATCCTATTAACCTTTGTATCCCGCGGCTTGACCTTCCACGAAATCTCACCGCCAACCTTCGCCTTGATCCAGGCCTCAAAATGCTCCCAGTTTTTTCCGAGAAAATTCCTTTCTGTCATCTTCTTTACTCCGACCACCTGATGAACGGGACTATCCTTTCGGCGAATTGCTCAAGTCCCTTGGGAAAGACGCAAAAAGAGCCTTTCGGGATTTTCCAAAAGGCCCTGTTATGAAAGATCGGCTGTTTAACTTATCCTTTAGATTCGGGTCTCCTGTTAAATTAACCCTTTACAAATACAATATAAAGATATAATAAAAACAATAAGTTGTCAACCCCCTATTCCAACGGTAAGGGATTTATCACGGATAGTTTCATTTACAAGAGAAGGGGCTTTGTGATATAAAACCTAAGTAAAGGGGGCTAATTTTATTCAACAGATTTCCCCTTTTTTGAGAGCCCATTATGGCCAATATTCTGACCATTGACCGCAACAAGAGTGGAACGGCACCGGGGAGGGAACCCGAGCGAGAGCGATCGCCGAACCGGGTTTTGTGCTTACACGGGGTTTCGGGTGTGCTCATGGACATACTCTAATAGGAAACTGTATTCCCAGAAGGATACAGGTGTAAAGGAAATATTCAGCCTACTGGACAGGTTGAATGAACAGGAATAAGGAAAAGGACGATGTCTGACATCGAGCAAGAAGTAAAACCTCTGACCGAGGAAAAAAGAGGATTTTCAGAGAGTGGACGGAGGAGATAACGAAGGAGATCAGGGGCGGACAATTCGATCTCTATTGGGGAGGCGCTTATGAGTGGTATTGTGGGAATAATAACTAAGAGCGAGAGGGGCCGAATAGGCAATCAACTGAAGCAGATGCTGGAAGCGATACGCCATCGAGGGAGAGATGGAGCGGGATTTCTAATCGGAGGGGCTGTGCAACGTGGGACGAGATTGAATGAGTTAAACTTTAGCGGGATAAAGGGCCGTATGGCCATCGGCCATGTGGGGTTAGGTGTAGCGGAGGGGGAAAGAGATTTGCAGCCAGCCCAGTCCGGTGATGGCCGAATCAGCCTCCTGCTCAATGGCAATATATATAACTGTGGCCAACTACGCTCAGTGGTAAAGGGTGACTATAAGCACGAAACAGGCAGTGATAGCGAACTCATTTTGCGCCTGGTAGAGCGCTATTATCATGGTGATCTGGAAGCCTCGGTAAAAGAACTCCTGCCCAGGCTGGATGGCGTTTATGCCTTGGCGGTGACGGACAGCAAACAGGTGGTTCTGGCTCGTGACGAGATCGGCCTGAGGCAGCTCTATTATTGCAGTGACGACGATCACACTGCCTTTGCCTCGGAAAAGAAATCTCTGGTTGCCGTCTCAGGTGATTACCCGGAGATTCATCGCCTCCTGCCGGGGCATATGGCCATTCTTGATGGAACTAGTATTCGGCATTTTCGCTTTTGGAACCCCGAGTCAGTCCGGCAGGCCGATCGGATCAAAGATATGGAAGAAGCGCTTCAAGCCTATGGTCGGGTTATATTCGAGGCCATCCGCAAGAGGGTGGATGGGAGAGAACGAGTGGGCATCATTTTCTCCGGTGGCATCGACAGTTTGCTCTTGGCCTATCTGGTGCAGAAACTAGGAATCCCCCTTACCTGCTACACGGCCGGACGAGGAGACCAAGCTGCCGATGTTGGGTGGGCCTCCCGGTTGGCAAAACAATTCGGGTTCCCGCTCAAGACCAAGAGACTCACGGTCGACGATATAGAAGAGCTACTTCCGGAGATCATTGGCACTATCGAAGACCATAGTCTGAATCAAGTGGAAGCAGCAGTTGCTCTCTACGTCTCTGCACGGACGGCCAAGGAGGCAGGTGAGCGGGTGATCGTGACCGGTCAGGGACCCGATGAGATCTTTGGTGGATATTCATGGTATCCTGCCGTCGTCGACCGGGAAGGCTACGAGAGCTTCGAGCGGTACTCATGGGAAGACACCCTCCTAGGGCATAAGGAGACTTTTGAACGGGAAAACAAGATAGCTACGGCACTTGGTCTACAAATGAGCGTCCCCTACGTGGATCCAGAGGTGATCGGGGTGGCCTTCAGAATCTCTCCCGAACTGAAAATTAAGCGCGGTAACGATCAAATACAGAAGAGAATCCATCGGGAATTTGCAGTGTCGATCGGAATTCCCGAGGAAATTGCCTTTCGAAAAAAAGTGGCGGCTCAGCACGGTGCTAATATTCATACTGCCCTCGAGGAGCTGGCTAACAGAACGGGCGTGACGGAATCCATTTTACAACAGGCGGGTTACGATCCCAGCCGGAGCGTCGTCGAAATACTGGGCAGTTCCTCCCGCTACGGATTCCGGTATGGTGACCACCATTTGTGGAAGCCTTTGCCTCACGTGCAGTACTATCTGGACTCTCACGCTGCAAATCTTACTCTCCTTCCCCCGCGATCGCGAATTCATTGGGACGAAACAACGCGCAGATTGGAGGCAAAAGGTGCCATTAAAAGGGGGGGCGTATAATGAGAATAGAAATGCCCAGAGAAATAGAGCGATTTGGAGCCGTCCGATTAGGTGGTTTGCAGAAGGTATTCGAATTGGACTCGGGCTTAAAGAAAAATCCATCTCCAGAACAGGGTTCGGCCATTCAGCAAATTCCCTATGAAGCGCTCTATGAAATCGAAAAGGAGATGGCCATCGTGGTGCCTGTTCGCAACGAGCGCCTCAAGTTGGTTGAGGGGGTTTTGTGTGGGATTCCCCACCAATGCCTGACCATCGTTGTGTCGAATAGCCCCCGGGCTCCCGTCGACCGCTTCAGCATGGAAAAAGATGCCCTGGAAAACTTCTGCCAGTTTGTGGACAAACACGCTATTATTGCCCACCAGAAGGATCCGCTCTTGGCCAGGGCCTTTGATGAAGTTAAGTATAAGAGCATCTTGACCAGCAGGGGAGAGATTCGAGATGGGAAGGCGGAGGGAATGATAATCGGAACCGTGCTGGCCTGGCTTGCTGGGAAAAAGTATATCGGATTTGTTGATTCGGATAATTATTTCCCGGGCTCGGTGGAGGAGTACGTACGCGAGTACGCAGCCGGTTTTTTCATGAGTAGATCTCGTTATTCGATGGTGAGAATCGTCTGGCACAGCAAACCGAAGATTGCGGAATCGAAGCTTTTTTTCCGTAAATGGGGACGGACCTCGTCGAACACCAACCGCTTTCTGAACAAACTGCTGAGCCACTATCACGGTTTTGAAACCGAGCTGATCAAGACCGGTAACGCGGGCGAGCACGCCATGACAATTGATTTGGCGAGAGTCCTTGACTACTCCGCTGGATACTCGATAGAGCCTTACCATATCATTAACCTCATCGAGAAATTTGGCGGGATCAATGAGAGTCCATTCCCGGAGGTCATGAGGGAAGGCGCCGAGGTGTATCAGATAGAGTCGCGCAATCCTCACCTTCACGACTCGGGAGACGAGGACCATATCAAGGATATGAGCTACGTGGCCATGCAGGTAATCTATCACTCTTCAGTATGTCCCGAGGAGTTGAAAAAGGAAATTCTGAAGGAAATGGCCCACCATAGGTATTTACCGAGAGGTGAAAGACCTCCTCGCCCAAACCGCTTTCCAGCGTTGGCTTCAATCAATGCTGAGGCTTTCCTCGAAGAGGTTGAATCAACGGAATATGGGCGCCTCATCGGGGAAGGGAGACTATGAGAAAGGGCACGAAAAGAGACAAACCCGGATATGCTTTTACTATGGCCATGTAAAAAAACACCGTGCTTTATCCAGCGAAGCCCAATTGAAACGGTTTTCGGTCGAGCCTAAAAATAGAGGAGACGCTGAATTCCCATGGCCGGTATTATCCTCGATGAACTGACAAAATGCTATGGCGGCTCTTGTGTCGTTGACAGGGTGAGTTTAGAGGTCAAGAATGGGGAATTTTTCGTGTTTGTGGGTCCCTCTGGTAGTGGAAAATCAACGGTACTCCGCCTGATCGCTGGCTTGATAGATCCAACGTCTGGGGATATAAAGTTCGACGATGAGAGCGTGACTCCGCTCGAACCCCGCGAACGGAATGTAGCAATGGTTTTTCAGAACTATGCTCTCTATCCTCATAAGAATGTTTATGACAATATTGCCTTTGGGCTGCGGGCACGTAAAGTCTCCGAAGGGGAAATACACGAACGCGTGCGCGAAGCGGCAATGATGCTGGATGTCAAGCCATTATTGAACAGGTGGCCCAAAGAACTCTCGGGAGGGGAGCGTCAAAGGGTCGCTATCGGCCGTGCCATTGTACGTCAACCTGCAGTATATCTGTTGGATGAGCCATTATCAAACCTGGATGCTCGCCTGCGCATAGGGATGAGAAACGAAATCGCAAAGATACATGGAAGGTTAAGGACAACATTCATTTATGTGACCCATGACCAGATAGAGGCGATGACCCTCGGGGATCGCATTGCGGTAATAAACAATGGGATGATAGAGCAAGTAGACTCCCCTGCAGACCTCTACGACTTTCCCATTAATCAGTTCGTGGCTGGATTTATCGGCTCACCTCCGATGAATTTCTTGAGAGGCGAGTTTTACCATGAAGACGGAACCGTGAGGATAGATATGCCCCAAGGGGAAATCAAACTCGAAGGGAAATTAGGGAAAAGTCTGCCCGTGAGTGAGGGCTCTGAGATAATTATGGGTATTCGTCCAGAATCGATTACGTTAGGGACATCCGGCCAGTTGGCGACAGCGGGCGAGGTATCGAGGGTTGAGCCTATTGGGCATGAAGGGTTTATCTATCTCAATGTGGCGGATTCAAATATCATAGCACGGGTCCAGGATTGGCAAAACTACCGGGAGGTTAAGGCTCTTGCGATTGGAATGCATATCGATGACGTTTACCTGTTCTCACCAGAAAATGGGAGGTGTATCTGGAGTAAAGGACGCGCTAAGAAAAATATTCCAAAAAGGGAGTGAGGGCAATGCGTAAGTATTACGTGATAGCGATAGTCGTAGGCATTCTCATTATAGGAGGATTATCTTACTGGTTCGTTACGAAAGAATCAGAGAGAGAAGTTCTCACAACTATACGAGTTATAAATCAGTCGCGTTGGAGTAAGACCATGGAGCGAGCGGTAAAAGAATGGAATGATGTACACCCCGGAAAAAAGGTGGTGCTCGATCAGCTGATTATCGGTTATCCCCAACTGAGAAATAAATTGATAACGGCCTGCGGCGCGGGGCGACCTCCGGACATATCGATCCTGGATTCAGTGTGGCTATCGGAATTCGCACAGGCGGGCCATCTGGCCGCATTGGATGAGGTCGATCCCCAGTGGTACAAGGAGGATTATAAGGGGGATTTTTTCCCGGTATTTCAGAGAGGGGATACGGGTAACGAGCATCTGTGGGGTGTGAGAACCCAGACGGATATGGCGGTGCTGTGGTACCGAAGAGACTGGTTTTCGAGTGAAAAGCTCGAGCCTCCTGATACGTGGGACGATCTCATAAAAATAGGCAAATATTTTCAAAAGAGGAACGTGAGAAGTCGCTACGGGTGCAGCCAGTTTCCACTCGCACTTCCACTCGGGCAAAAGGCCCGTGAAACTTTGGTCTACCAGCTCTTGCCGCTTTTCTGGTCAAATGGTGGGGGAGTCTTTCACAACGGCACGTTGATATTGGACTCGAAGCAGAATATCGAGACTTTGAAATTCCTACGGGACCTGGTCCAGGTTCATGAAATCGCTTCACCTGAGGCGATTGCTTTTGAGTGGAATAGGGCTATGAAGCTCTTAGGGACGGGGAGAGCGGCCATGGCCTTTGGTGGCACGTATGAGAAGAGGATGATACAGGAAGTGTCCGGATGGGATGATGCAGAATTTCTCAGGCATGTAGGGTACACGTTGATACCCTCTGGGCCTGGGGGCAAACGGTCAACAACGGCCGGAGGGATGTGTTATGTGGTATACGAAAAATCTCCTCACAGAAAGCTGGCATTGGAAATTGTTAAGCGAGCCACGTCCCCTGAAATTATGAAGGAATTCCTTTTAGAGACGTATCAGCATCCACCACGCATATCCATCGCCGAAGGTCTGGATGAGTCAAAACATCCATTTTTAGCTGAAACGGCGCAGTATCTCTATAAGGCCAGAACGCGGCCCAGCTTTCCTGAATATTCGCGACTCTCCGACTTGCTCCAGGAAATGGTTGAAAAAACGGTACGGGGTCAGATTAAGCCCTCCCTGGCTGTAAAAGAGGGCTCCCGGGAAATTCGTGCGCTGATGGGGGAATAGTTAGGAATAACCTCGGTGGTATGAATAGATTACTATGGAGAAATATTCTATTCTTGATGCCTGCAGCGTTGCTGCTCGGAACATTTGCCATCTACCCTGTTTTTCACGCCTTGTTGATGAGTCTTACAGATGCCGAGCTTTTAAAGGTGCATTTCGCTTGGGTCGGACTCGAAAATTTCAACAAGCTCTTTATTGATCCCAACTTCTCTACATCATTGGAGGCGACTCTCTGGTTTGTGGGAGGGAGCGTACTGCTGCAGTATCTAATGGGGATGGCAGGAGCCCTAACCTTGCATAATGCAAGGATACCTTTTGTCAGGCTATTTCGAAGCGCTTTAATGTTGCCATACACGCTTTCAGAGCTTGTGGTGGGCATTCTCTGGCTTCGCATTCTTGACTCAGAATTTGGAGTAGCGAATGCCCTTGTCCATTTTGCCGGCAGAAGTCCCCAGGCCTGGTTATATGAATGGGCTATGCCAGCGGCTGTTTTGGTAAATGTATGGTGGGGAAGCGTATTCAGCCTTCTGCTATTTGAGGCGGCGCTCAAGAGCATCCCGGAAGAGTGGTACGAATCAGCCAGGGTGGATGGAGCAAGCACATGGTATCAATTCAGGCACATCACACTTCCTGCTCTAAAGTACGTGACATTTCTCGACCTCGTTTACATAACGCTATTCACGATTAACACATTTGGAATCCTCTTCGTGCTTACCTTTGGTGGTCCTGGTCACCAGACAGAGGTCCTGGGGCTGTTTATGTGGAAACAGGCATTCAGGGATTACAAGCTGGGATATGGAGCGGCAATATCAGTGGTTCTCTTCGGCATAAATATCGTACTTACCGCGATCTACCTAAGACTGTTTGGCCGTCAAGTTTTAGTGGAGGAACGTTTTTAGATTGAAAAGCGGCAAAAGAGACTTCACAAACCTCTTGATCCTCATCCTCCTGACAACTTTTGCCCTGTCCCCCCTCGTTTGGCTCTTGTTGGTATCCTTTCGCCCTGTCGAGTGGCTTTATGAATTCCCCCCTCCATTGTGGGTTCAGCCCACGAAAGATCATTACATCTATGCCCTCAAACAGTTGGGTTTATTGCGAGCCCTGAGTAACAGCATTATTCTTGCCGGGATATCGCTCATGGTAAATTTCGTTGTTGGAATTCCGGCAGCATACGTTCTGGCAAAAGGACAACTGCGGTATACAGCAGTTATTATGTTGAGCATTCTCGCCACACAGATGATACCGGGAATGGCGGCATTGGTACCGTTATTCCAGATTACAAAATATCTTGGACTCATTAATACCAGAATCGGTGTTGCCCTTATTCTTGCAGCGAGAACTACTCCGTTGACCATATGGATCTTAAAGGGATTTTTTGAGAAAATTCCTGAGGATATTATTGAAGCTGCGCGGGTTGATGGACTCACGAGGGGTGAGGTAATTTACAAGGTCATTCTGCCTCTCGCATGGCCCGGCTTGATTGCCGCAGGCCTGTTCGTGTTCATGATGGCGTGGATCGACTTTCTCGTTCCCCTCACGTTGTTATTTGACCCTATGAAGATGCCCTTTACCGTGGCCCTGTACCAGGTAGTTGGAGATCCCCTATCGGGAACCAATTACGGTGTCTTGTTTGCGGCTTCCATTTTGGGTTCTCTGCCTGTTGTGTTACTATTCTTACTGTTTCAGCGCTATTTCATTCACGGTTTAACTGCCGGAGCTGTAAAGGGGTAGTATGAAATCACCCCGTTAAGGTAAGTCGCCTGCGTTTGCCAGTTTAATCCGGATGCGGGATGGTGAGACCATCGCTGTTATTTCATTTTTCGTTTTTCAAGAGTGCGACGGCAGGCTCAAATTTCCCCAATAGGGGAGGAAGATAACGTAATGCCGGGCGAGAACTTGGTTATTTTTACCGATTTGGATGGGACGCTCCTTGACCTGAACACGTCTTCCTACCAGGTGGCGAAGGAAGCCCTGAGGTTGGTCAAGTCAAAGCGCATCCCCGTCATCTTTTGTTCGGCCAAGACGATGGCCGAGCAAGAAGTCTACCGTGATGAACTCAAGATAAACGATCCGTTTATTGTGGAGAACGGAGGGGCTATTTTCATCGAGAAGGATTATTTCCCGTTTTCATACCAATACCAGAGGTCGTTCGCAGCTTACAACGTGATAGAGATCGGGATGTCCTATGAGGAAATAAGGCGAATTCTGGAACAAGTGAGGACACAAACTCATGTTGTGGTGAAAGGTTACGGGGATATGAGTGTTGAGGAAGTTGCTTTAGAGACGGGCTTGGATATACAAGCTGCCAAGAGGGCTATGCAACGACAGTACGGAGAGACGATTAAATTGGAACTGTCGGAGAAGGAGTTCGAGAGATTTATAAGCGCGTTGGGCCGCAGAGGACTTACGTGTACTTTCGGGGGAAAATTGTACGGTGTGATGGGTCCTAACGATAAAGGAAAGGCGATTGCCATTATTACCGAGCTTTACCGAAAAGAGAGAGGTAATATCCATACCATTGGCATCGGCGATAGTCTGAACGATATACCTCTCCTTTCCGCCGTAGATCTCCCTATACTCGTTCAGAAGCCCGGGGGCGCGTGGGAGGATATTAACCTGCCGAATATTTACCGGGCTAAAGGTATCGGCCCAGCTGGTTGGAATAAGATGATCGTCAAACTACTGAAGGGAGACGGGCGAGACTTGTGACAGAAGGCGATTGATCGGTATCGTCGAGCGGGAGGTTTCTATTCGATGTGTGATGTTCTCGTAGCAATGCCTGATGCCACGAAGGACGGCAAAATTGTCTTTGGAAAAAACAGCGACCGGCCAGCAGGTGAATGTCAGGTTCTCTCCTACTCTCCGGGTGGAGGTCGCAATGCCTCGGTGAGGTGTTCCTATATGACCGTCCATGAGGCTAGCCGGGCCCTTGCAACGCTCGGGTGCAGGCCTTACTGGTGCTGGGGCTACGAGACGGGAATGAACGAGGCAGGCGTGGTGGGGGGTAACGCCGCGATCTATACACGGGCACTTTGGCACGGTGCTGAAGGCAAATCTCTTGGCCTTACGGGGATGGACTTGCTCCGTCTCGGGCTGGAGGGCGGAAGAAGTGCTGAAGATGTAGTCGATATCATTGTGGAATTATTAGAAAGGTACGGTCAGTGGGGGTCCGCAGTCCAGGGAAAAAACCATGAACAGGGGAGCTATGAGAACGCGTTTATTTTCGCTGATCGGAAGGAAGCATGGGTGTTGGAAACATCTGGCCGTCACTGGGTGGCTGAACGGCTCACAAATGGTGTCAGAGCAATTTCAAATGAACTGACGATTCGAAACAGATGGACTAAGGGAAGTACGGACATCAAGGAGTTTGCAGACGACATGGGGTGGTGGAAAGGCGGTAGCCACCCATTTGACTTTGCTCTCGTCCACAGCGATCATGAACACTACGCACGACAGGTTTCACACATTCGGAGAATGAGGGCGCAGCAACTGCTCTATCAATACAAGGGAATTATAGATGCGGCAACCATGATGCACATTTTGCGGGATCACTATGAGGATACCTTTCTTGAAGGCCCCCAATTTCACCCTTATCTGCCAGATTTTCACACGCTCTGCATGCACGCATCACCCGCTGGTTTTACCTGGGGTGACACAGCTACCTCCATGATCGTTGAGATCGACCCGGAAGATCCAATAGCCCCTCCTTGCTGGGTGTGCTATCTCCCCCCATGCACTGGACTCTACATGGCGTTTCACCTTGCAGTTCCATTGCCTGAGCCAGTCACCCGAGCAGGAACAGGTGGTCTTGAGGTACGGCCAGCTCCGGATGCGCCGGTGGATGGATTCAGCGAATCATCCCTGTGGTGGAGGTTTAATCGTATAGTTGATGAGGTGGGCAGAGATCCGGTGAGGCGGCTTAAAGAAGTGCGAACCATCTTTGATCCTATCGAGAAGGAGTATCTCCAGCGGCTTGGGGAACTCCAGAAAAGCCCTCCTGACATCCCCAGACAGGGAGAATTCAGCGCCCTCGTTCAGGACGAGGTTTCGGAAGTGATGATGGCCCTGAGTATGCTCGAAAAGCGGTGGAATCTTTGAGAAAGAAACGGGAGAGATGGCAATGGAGACGATTTATCTGGTTCCCCATTCTCACTACGATGTTGCCTGGGCTTTTAGCAAAGAGGACTATTTGAATATCCACGAGATGGTCCTGAAAAAGGCGATTGAGATGATAAAGGATTCGGACTTCAGATTTCTGGTGGAGCAGACATATCTATTGGAACAGACCGAATACAGGGATCCACAGCTTTTTTCGGAGATTCAAGAGGCTATTGCGGCAGGTAAACTGGAAATTGCCGATGGTCAATATCTGATGCCGGATTCAATGATACCCTCTGGAGAGGTCCTTATTAGGGAGATCCTGTTTGGGAAAAGATACTGCGAGGAAAAATTTGGCATCGATGTGAGGGTAGCCTGGGCTTCTGATGGATTTGGGCTCAATGCTCAGATGCCGCAGATCTATAAGAAGTCGGGGTACCAATGGCTTGCGTTTAGGCGGGGACTTCCAAGATTCATTGGTGCCCGTGTGAGCGAATTTATCTGGGAGGGACTTGATGGTTCAAAGATTATCTCCCACTGGATGCCCATAGGCTACCGGGCAGGATTGGATCTCGACAATTGGGAGGAGAGCTATAAGAAGCTATCCGCCCTGGCGACAACCTCACATATCCTCATGCCATGCGGCAGCGGCGGTGTGATGCCTCAGGATGAGATCCCCGAGAAGGTTGCGCAATGGAATCAGGAGCACCAAGATGTAAAGATGGTGATGGCAACACCGGGTGATTTCTTCGAACATTTTGAGGGGGAGAAGAAGAAGCTCACGCTACTTCGAGGAGAGCTTTACAGCCCCGACCTTGAGGATGTTTTCCCGGATGTGGTTTCCAGTCGTGTTGGCCTTAAGTTGGCAATGAGGGAATGTGAAAACTTATTGATCTTTTCGGAAAAGCTGGCCACATTAGCCTGGCTTCAAGGGAAACACTACCCCATGGACACGATGGTCGACTTGTGGGAAAGAATGCTCTTTCTTGCCAATCATGACGTAATGCCAAGTTGTGGCATGGATGAGATCTATGATGAAGCCTGGGAACACATTCGTGATATAAGAAAGTCGTCGCGCATACTGATTGAAGACTCTGTTAGTTATCTGGTAGAGGACGGAAGCCATGGTAGTGCAATTGTAGTCTTCAATCCCAATAACTGGGAGGTAACGGATTGGGTAGAAGCCGAAGTGAAATTGGGGGCGGGGTGGAGTAGAGAACCTGGTATAGCCCTGAATGGAGGAGAGATCCAGAGCGAAGCAGTAGAAATCGGACGATGGGACGACGGAAGTATCCGAACGGCCAAAATTGGCTTTAAGGCTACCGTTCCACCCTTGGGATATCGTATCTATCAAATAACGAAAAAGAGCAAGACCTTCAAGAGTAAGGTAAGGGTTTCCGGCAATGAGGTGAAAACGCCGTTTTTTCAACTCACCGTGGACAGCAAGACCGGCATCCTGCAGGTGTTCGATAAGGAAGGTTCCAAGGTCGTTGAGGGAAACGAAGTCATTATCGATGAAGAAATTGGAGACCTTTACTTCCACGAAAGTAAATTGGGGAGGCCGATTGGGTCAGAAGCGGGAGAAGGCGTTCGTTTTAGTACTTTTAAGCCTGAGGGGCTAAGAATTCAAAGGGGACCTTGCAGGACAGTTATCACTTTTAGGAGCGCCTTTTACTGTCTGCGGTGGCCTTACTACCTCGTCGAGAAATGGGATCCCATGCTTTATCGCCACAAGAGCGTTGACATCTGCAAAGAGGTCATAGTCTACAATGATATCCCTCGAATCGATTTTGCAACCAAGCTCAACCTGCAGCAGTCCCACGTGCGCATCCGGTTGAAATTTCAAACCGCCATGGTCGCCCCGTCCTTTACACGGCAGACCCAATTCGGCGTGATTCCCTTGCCTCGAGGAAGAACTCTTGAATGGGGTGTCAAGATTCCTTCGCTTACGTGGATCACGAGTGAGGAGGATGACCGGGGCCTTGCTTTTATGGCCCACGGAGTGCCCATAAACGAGATCAAAGGGGGGGAAATCCTTTTCACGTTATTGAGGAGCGTATCAGTACTCTCTGCCGATGGTGTGAGCGGTCCCCTTATCCCTACCCCTGGAGCTATGGAACTTGGCGAACATACCTACTCCTATTCGATTTTCCCATATTCCGGTGATTGGAGAAGTGCTGGAGTACACAGACGAGGCTCTGAGTTCAGCCAAACGCTCTTGGCCTTCCAGGTGGATACCGCGCCTTACAATAAAGAATATCGGGGTTTTTCATTAGAACCTGATAATGTAATCGTCTCCGCCCTCAAGAAGGCTGAAAAAGATGATGCAATCATCTTGAGATTCTTCGAAACAAAGGGGGAAAGCTGCTCCGCCATACTTTCATTGCCTCCAAAAATCAGGGCAGCCAAATGCGTTGATTTGCTCGAGAAGGAGGAGTCTGAGTTAGCCATTGAGAACGGAAAATTAGCGATGGAATTGAACCCGTTTGAGATTGTTACCCTAAAACTCTCATTGGGTTCCTGATACCCAAAACGGGATTGGGTTAGAACCTCATTCAGAACCTCATGAGGAACGAGGGGAAGAAACAATATGTGTTTACCTAAGCCAATGTCAGAGAGGGGGGAGAAAAGACCTGAAGGTGACACTGGAGGGATATCTTCCGTCTGGAGGTCGACCACGGGCGGGTTGGATAAGACCTTCTCTGGGGTTTTGACCCTCTGTTGGATAACCATCCCACCATTCAGCTCTTAAGGATGTCCAGAAAAAAGGTGAGGGAAAGAAGATGAATGTCATTATCATGGCGGGAGGAGCAGGCACTCGCTTTTGGCCGGTGAGCAGGGCGCGCTGCCCCAAGCAGTTCCTTAAGATTGTCGGATCGCATCCCCTGGTCGAAGAAACATTTCTGAGGGTTGCTCCTCTTACTGAGGAACGGAAGATTTATATCATTGTTCATGAGTTTCACAGGCGCTTGACCGAAGACGTGTTCAAAGGGAGGAAGGTTAACATTATCAGCGAACCGCTGGCCAGAAATACCGCTCCCTGTATAGGCCTAGGGCTCATCCATATCTTGGAGGAATACGGAGATGGACCAGTGGTCGTCCTGCCAGCGGATCATCATATCGGAGATGTGAGAACCTTCCAGGAGACGGTTCGTACTGCCGTCGACCTGTTGGAAAGAAAGGGAGGCATTGCCACCATTGGCATTATTCCCACCAGGCCCGAAACGGGGTACGGATACATTAAAGGAGGAAAACCCCTTCCTGGAGAGAGCGAAGTGTTCCGGGTGAAAGCCTTTGTGGAGAAACCATCCCTGGATCAGGCGACACAATTCTTCTCAGAGGGCGGGTATTATTGGAACGCTGGAATCTTCATCTTTCGAGCTCAGACCATGATGGAGGAGATCAGAAGCTGCCTCCCCTCTATCTATGAAGGTTTGCAGTGTCTGAGAACCCACGTGGGGAAAGAGAGCTATGGAGAGATGTTGCAACAGGTTTATCAAGAAATCACCCCCATATCTATTGACTACGGAGTTATGGAAAAGACCACCAGTGATATCTTCGTTATCCCGGGGCATTTTCCCTGGAGCGATGTAGGGAGCTGGCAGGCTGTCTTTGAGCTGAGAGCCCATGAGCGGGATGAGGATGGAAACCTGGTTGATGGCAATGCTATTGTCCTTGATTGCAAGAATATCTTTGTCCACTCCCAGTCGAACCGTCTGATTGGGTGCATCGGCCTAGAGGATCTCACCATCGTAGAGACCCCTGATACCCTCCTGATCTGCCATCGGGAGTCTTCACAACATGTCCGTCGTTGTGTCGATATTATCAAGGAAAAGAGGCTGGAGGATTTGATCTGAGATCGGCCTATACCCTCGCTACAGACAAATTGTCTCAAATGACAGAGCACAGCCAGCTGATAGTGCACTAATTCCCTGTCTATTTCTCCTCCGGAGGGTTCCTTTGAGCAGGAAAAGACGACCGGGGCCTCGCGAGATCGACCGGGGGATGGTTCTGGAGCTCTTGAAGAAGGAGAGCCATCCGATGGTGATTCGGGATTTTGTTCGACGGCTCGACCTCACCCATGAGGAGAAGCGGAGGCTCAAAACGCTCCTGAATGAGATGACCTTGGAGGGTCGGATTATCAGGATGAAGGGACGGAGGTATGGTTTACCGTCGAGGATAAATGTGGTGGTGGGCCGTCTGCAGTGTCACCCCGATGGATACGGGTTCGTTATCGCGGAGGATAGGAACCAGCCCGACGTCTTCATCAAGCCTAAGCATCTACGAGAGGCTATGCATGGCGATCGGGTCGCCGTTCGCGTAGAGGATGTCAGGAGGCGAAGGAGACGGACCAGGGAGGGCCGAATTGTCCGGATTCTGGAAAGGGGAGCCCAGAGGATCGTCGGAAGATTCATACCTAATGATGGATCCGGCCGGGTGGTCCCCGATGATGACCGGTACCTCTTCGAGCTCATTATTCCCAGGAAATACACTATGAAGGCGAGGGAAGACCAGGTCGTCCTGGCCGAGATCACGCAGTACCCGACGATTGCGAAAAACCCTGAGGGAAGGGTTGTTCGCGTCTTGGGTTATCGGGAGGACCCGGAGGTGCTTCCTCGGATGGTCATCGGGGAATACGACCTGCCCAACCGTTTTCCGGCGCCGGTGCTGAGGGAGGCAAAAGCCATCCTCCGGATGGTACGCAATGAGGAAATCGCGGAAAGGGTGGATCTAAGGGAGAAGGTGACCGTCACCATCGACGGGGAAAACGCAAGGGATTTCGATGACGCCGTCTCCATCGAGGAGGGGGATGGGGGGTATATGCTCTGGGTTTCCATTTCAGACGTCGGGCATTACGTCAAGCGTGGGATGCCTTTGGACAGAGAGGCCTACCGGAGGGGAACGAGCGTTTATTTCCCCGATCGAGTCATTCCGATGTTTCCCCCAGAACTTTCCAATGGAATTTGTTGTCTTCACCCCCATATGGACCGGCTGACCCTGACAGCGGCGTTGCGCTTCGACGGTGAGGGAGCCTTAAGGGATTGCGATGTCTTCAAAAGCGTGATCAGAAGCGATGCCCGCCTCACCTATAGGGCGGTAAGGAGGGTCTTGGTGGATCGAAATCCGGAGGAGATGCGAAGGCAAGAGTCGCTGCTTCCATCGCTGGAGGCCATGGGAAGGCTTTGCTCCCTCCTGGCGGAGAGGAGGCGGCAGAGGGGGAGCCTTGATTTTGACCTGCCCGAACCCGAGATCATCCTCGACCTTCAAGGGGAAGCCCAGGAAATCATCAAGGCCGAGAGGAATTTCGCCCATCAGATCATCGAGGAGTTCATGATCGCTGCCAATGAGGCCGTTGCCCTCAAGTTGACCCAAGCCGGATACCCCCTCCTGTACCGGGTACATGAGGAGCCCGATGGGGATAAGATCAATGATTTCAGACGATTTATCGCCGTTTTGGGATACCGGTTAAGAATAGGGCGACTTCATGACCCCCGGGAGTTTCAGGTGTTGTTGGAAGAAGTAAGGGGAAAACCCGAGGAAAGGCTGGTCAATACGGCCCTACTGAGGTCGATGAAACAGGCCCTCTATTCGGGCAAAAACCTCTTTCACTATGGGCTTGCTTTGGATTGTTACACCCACTTCACCTCGCCCATACGGAGGTACCCCGACCTCCTCGTACATCGTCAACTAAAGAAGATGGTAGAGGGAGGGCATCTTTCAGAGGACGATTTTTCCCAAGAGGCACAACACCTTTCCCAGCGGGAGAGGGTAGCAATGGAGGCGGAAAGGGAGATCGTCCAGAGGTATCGGGTGAAATTCATGGAAGAAAGGGTGGAGGACCAGTTTGACGGTTTTATCAGCGGAGTTACCCCCTTCGGGTTTTTCGTGGAGCTAGAGGAGCTCTTCGTAGAGGGATTGGTGCATATCAGGAGCTTGCCCGATGATTATTATCTTTATGATGAAAAGGGGTATCGCCTCATAGGAAAACGATCCAAGAGGATCTTTCGGGTGGGTGATCGGGTCAGGATAGCGGTGGATAGGGTAAGTCAGGAGAGGCTGCAGATCGATTTTCGGCTCATCGGCTGAGGAGATTCTTGCGAGGGCATGATGAAAATATTTGGGGTGAAAATCTCAGGGGATTATGGTATGGTTATGAAGAAAAGGGATTTGGAGGGTGACATGAAGCCAATATATGTAGATGTCCTCGCCAAAACGTTAACAACCTTTGGTCAGTGCAAGAGATGCGAGTTGGTGGGTAACATAGCGGGTATCAATAAGGGGATTCAGCATCGTGAGATAAACGAGTATCCCCAGGAACTCAAAGATGAATTCCTTCGGCTCTCTGACTGGATCAGGGAATTGGCGAGGTTATATAAACATCGCATTCTCATCCGGATTATCGATGCCAACACACCAATGGGGTTCCTCAAATCCCTTCGGCACATGGTGTGGAAATACCCGGCCTTTATCGTGGAGGGGAAGGACAAATACGTGGGATGGGATACAGAGAAGCTGGAGGCCCTGATCGATCGGCACCTGTGAAGATGCCGGTAACGGTTGAGTTAATGATTAAAGCAGGCCCTTGGCCTGCTTTTTTGTCATATTGGAAAAATTCGTTGACAATTCGACGATGGATGCAATAATTCCTATTGCGCTGGAAATGATCAGTTGGAGTTAGAGATGTGCCTCTTTCGGCGGGCAAAATGCATATCTCGGATCATATTCCCCATGGCCGTCGTATCCGTACTTGTGGGTTGTGGGCCTGGTTATGAGCTGGGCGATCTTGAAAGCGAAATCGATGCATGCCAATGGGCCGTGGTGCACTATGTAGCGGATGAATTGAAAATATCCCCTGCAAGGGAGTCGATGGAGGCCGTTATCGGACTCCTGAAGGCCCATTCGGAAAGTTGGGTGTGGGATGCGGGCCTCTTCCTGGAAACCGTGGAACTGGGGGATAAAGAGGTCGAAGAGGCGATGATAGCCCTCAATGGTGGCAATGCTCGACTTGCCCAAAGCCATCTGGATTCGGCAATCTGGCTCCTGGAAGGTGCCCTGAAAGAGGCGGATCGTCTTGAATTCGAGCCGAATTTGGGATCTATAGTTTCCCCTGATTCGCCGATAAGCAGGGGAATACGGGAAGAGGAAGGGAGGGAGAAAAAGATCAGCCTTCCCCCGGGTGATCGGCCGTGGGAACCTATTTATATGGACAGCGAACCTCCTCCGGTCGGGTACCTCGTCGAGGGAGATTTTCACATCAAGACCTATCTGGAGATAACGATGTGGAGGCTTCAGTTGGCCAAGGATCACCTGATCTGAAGGATAAAGTCCTCCCGTTGACGCTCAGGAATACCTCAAGGCGCCTATTTTTTCCGATCCCCCCTTTTCTTTCCGCTGGTAAATGTGATACGTTAACCCCTGGAACGGGATAACGACTCGCCTCTGCCCGGGTCACTTCCATCTGCCTGGAGAGGAAGGTTCTCATGCAGTACTATAGAACCCAGTTTTCCATCGGTGGGCCACTGACCCCTCGGGTCAAATTTCTGATGATTGCCTGCGTAGTAGGTTTCCTCTTACAAATGGCCGTGGGGGCCAGATTGTACTTTGCCCTCGGGCTGGTTCCGGCGCTATTCTGGGAAAAGTTCTTCGCGTGGCAATTGGTGACCTACATCTTCCTGCACGGAGGATTGTTTCACCTCCTCTTTAACCTCTTCGCCCTCTGGATTTTCGGCTGTGAAATCGAACGGTACATGGGATCGAGCCGGTTTATCCAGTATTTCTTCATAACGGCTATCGGCGCGGGAGTTTGCACGGTGGTCTTCACCCCTGGCCTCTTTGTGCCCGTTGTTGGGGCCTCGGGGGGAATATACGGGTTGCTGCTGGCCTATGCTTGGTTCTTCCCGGAGCGATATATCTACATCTGGTTTCTCTTTCCCATGAAGGCCAAACACTTCGTCCTCCTCTTCGGGGCCATCGAATTCTGGTCTTCCCTCGGAGGCACGGGGTCCGGCATCGCCCATTTCGCTCACCTGGGGGGAATACTCTTCGGCCTTCTCTACTTCAACTATTACCGGGTATGGAAGTGGCTCTACTTCACCTACCTGAAACTGAAGCGTCGGAATATGGGGCGCGGGCCCAGGGATTCGGATGAGGACAGGTGGGATGGATGGGGCCAAGCCTGAACCTGGAGCTTCCTAAGGGGGCGCTTCGTTTCCCTTCTTGTCCCCCCTTTTTTAACCCCAGCTCCCTTGATATCTGTCGAGCATTTGGGCGGTGTAATCGTCCAAGGGGTATTCCCTTTCGGGCACTGCGACCAGCTGGGATTGTTGCCATGACGGAGATATTTTATGTGGGGCTCTGGGAAGCTCTGTTCTTCCACGAGAAGATCGGCTGGTCTTTAGTGTGGGGCGGCGGGATCGTTTTGGGCAGCGGAATCTATTTATCCCCCTCGGAATATGCGAAAGCGAAAGGAGTTACTTGCCTCCATGGCGTCCGCACAGGTTGATGGATAGCTATAATGTGAGGTATTGGAGGGAGGGAGGAGCCCATTATGTCGCTTTCCTCAGGAATCTCCTGCGATAGAGTTTTCTGTGATCGCCCTCGATCTCGTGCGTTTTGAGAAGGGCCAATCGACTGCCCCAAAGGTCAAAATGGGGGGTTCCCGATCGGCTGATATGGGGCCTGGTGAGGCCGAAGGTCTCTCCCCACTCCAAAAGATCGCCGAGGCTATCGGCGACAACTTTATAGATCTGCTGTCCCTTTTTCACGTTTAACCACGGGTAATCCCTGTGGGCCCTGTGGGGTAGGAAGTATACCATATGCGACCCTCCTCCAGCGGCTCAAGATACGAAACGCCCTTACGCTTATACCATTCCGTTTCCCTCTTTTCAAGAGAGATCCCTGAAAAACCTTGACCGCATGACTGGAGTATTGCGGTACCGCGAAGGGCGAGTTTTGGCAGGGGATGTCGAAGAAGAATAAGCCTTGGGTCGAGATAAATCAGACGTTCCCGACAGCAAGTATTTCCCGGATGCGGAATTCTATCGGTTTTGAGAGATTGCCTTGCCAGAGCGGCGAGAATTAGAAATTCCAGTGATTGACCCAGCCATTGCCTTCCACGATTCTATTCAGGATGAGTTTGCTTCCGCACCTTTTATGGCGGGTCATTCGGCCATTGCTGTCCACAAAGAAGTCGATGTTGGCCTCGCAGAG
>CAYFXP010000113.1:0-13995 GCA_964346935.1 uncultured Syntrophobacterales bacterium | reverse complement strand
TAATTTTTTATTAATCCAGTAAAGAAATATCACAAGGAGGGATCCAATGGGATTTGTCGAGGGCCTACAGTGCAGGGAGTGTGGCAGGAAATACGACGTTTCTCCCGTCTATGTGTGTGAGTTTTGCTTCGGTCCCTTAGAGGTCATGTATCGCTATGACGAAATTATGAAGCAGCTCACGGTGGATGAAATCATGCGTAGGCCGAAGACCATGTGGCGTTACAAGGAACTCCTTCCCATAGATCATGAACCCACGGTGGGTCTTGAGGTAGGCTTCACCCCGTTGATCAAAGCGCAGCGTTTGGCCACAGTGATGGGGGTGAGAGAGCTTTACATCAAGAACGATTCGGTCAACTACCCTACCCTCTCCTTCAAGGATCGGGTGGTTTCCGTTGCCCTTTCCAAGGCGAAAGAGTTCGGCTTCAGGGTGGTATCATGCGCCTCCACGGGAAATCTCGCCAATTCTGTAGCGGCATTGGCTGCCTCCGCGGACTTGGAGAGCTACATCTTCGTTCCCTTCGATCTGGAGCAGGGGAAAATTCTGGGGACGCTCATCTACGGAACAAACCTGATCGGAGTGAAGGGGGCTTACGATGAGGTAAATCGCCTCTGTAGTGAGATTGCTCAGAAGCTCGAATGGGGTTTCGTGAACATCAACTTGAGGCCTTTTTATGCCGAGGGATCTAAGACCTTCGGATTTGAGATCGCGGAGCAGATGGAATGGAGCCTTCCCCAGCATGTAGTGATCCCCATGGCCGGAGGTTCGTTGATCACCAAGATATGGAAAGGCTTTAAAGAATTGGAGAAGTTGGGCTTCCTCAATGGGGGGACTTCAAAGATTTACGGGGCCCAAGCCTCTGGATCGAGCCCCATCACAACGGCACTGAAAGAGGGTCAAGACCTCATCAAGCCCCAAAAGCCCCGCACCATTGCCAAATCCTTGGCCATAGGAAATCCCGCGGATGGTTATTACTCCCTCAAGGTGATGCGCGAAAGCGAGGGATGGGGGGAGGATGTGACGGATGCGGAGATCATTCAGGCAATGAAGCTTCTGGCCAAAACCGAGGGAATCTTTACCGAGACCGCAGGTGGGGTGACGGTTGCGGTAGCCCAGAAGCTGGTCCAACAGGGCGTCATTCCTCGGGAAGAGTCGATTCTTATCTGCATCACGGGAAACGGTCTCAAAACCCAGGAGGCGGTCATAGGGCAAGTTGGTCAACCAGTTGTTATCGAACCCAATATTGATGATTTTCATCGAATGGCGAACCCAGAGGGGCCACGGTAAAATGGCAGAAAGGAGCATGAGATGGCGGTGTCCCACGTGATAAAAAAGGTCTACCTTACCTTTCCTCAACACCTCATCAAGGAGCCGGTGGTCTACAACGTGGGAAAGAAATTTAACGTAGTGACAAACATCAGGACTGCCAGCGTCACAGAGGAGATTGGGATCATGGCCTTAGAGATCACGGGCGAGAAAGAGGAGTATCAGAGGGCGGTGGAATACCTGAGGGGATTAGGGGTGAGAGTGGACCCCATCGAGATGGATACCATCGAGTGAAGGCAAAGGGCCGTAAAAGGAGACTTACATGGTGAGGATTCCTAGGATGATCTTCGAGAAGATGGTTAGCCATGCCCTCCGTGAAGCCCCCCTGGAGTGTTGCGGGATCTTGGCGGGAAAGGGAAGGACGGTCCGCCGTATGTACGAAATGAGGAATAGGGACGGTTCGAAGACCACTTACTTTATAGTTCCAGAGGAGCAACTTAGGGTTTTCAGGGAGATGGAAAAGGAAGGGCTGGACATGATGGCCATATACCACTCCCATCCCAATACCATTCCCTTTCCCTCGGTGAGGGATGTGAGGTTGGCCTTCTATCCTGACGCTACCTACCTCATCATCTCCTTGAAAGGGGGGAAGACTTCAGTAAAGGGGTTCAGAATAGGAAAAGAGGCGATCTTCATCGAGCCTCTCCGGGTGATTAACGGGTCTTCATAGTATTTCAAGAGGTTTATTCCTGGAGGTTAGGCAAATGGGCAAACGTTTTAAAGAGATATGGTCCGAAATCAAAGGAAAGATAAAAGAAATATCCCCCGAGGAACTGAAGAAACGGGTGACCGATGGAAAAGGGACCACGGTATTGGATGTCAGGGAAAAGGATGAGGTGAGAAAGGAGTATATCTGTGGGGCTGAGTTTCTCCCGCGGGGTTTTTTGGAGATGCGCGTGGAGGAATTGATTCCCGATAAGGAGAAGCCCATCGTGGTCTATTGTGCCGCAGGGGTTCGCTCCGGCTTTGCAGCTAAGACATTAATGGATATGGGATACGAGGACGTAGCCTCTTTGCGGGGTGGAATTGAGAAATGGAAGAGATCTGGTTTTGAGGTTCTGAGGGACCTTGATTTCACTCGAGACCAATTGGAGCGGTATAGTCGTCAGATAATCCTGCCGGAGGTGGGGGAGCAGGGCCAGGCCAAAATCCGCCGAGGCAAAGTCTTAATCGTCGGCGGAGGACATTTGGGCTCGGCCGCCACCATGTATCTGGCTGCAGCAGGGGTGGGGAAATTAGGTATTGTAGACTCGCATCCAGTAACCCACGGGGATCTGGAGGGGCAGGTCTTGCATACCGTCCGCTCTTTAGGAAAAAACCGGGCAGAATCGGCCGTAAAAACAGTCGAAAGGATCAATCCGGACGTATCCGCCCAATCTTATCCTATTCGGCTGGATTCCAAAAACACCATGGATATTCTCAGGGATTATGACGTTACCATGGAATGCAGCGGCGATTCCCGTACACGATATCTGGTGAATGACGCCTGTGTGCTTATGCGGAAGCCCCTTTTCATCACGGAGATGGCGGGAGACTGGGGCAGGGCGATGAGCGTGTACCCGGGAGAAGGGCCCTGTTACCGGTGCGCCTTTCCAAGGCCCGAGCTTAACGAGAACAGGACGGAACGGGATGGGGATTCTGATCCCCTGGGGGGGCTGATGGGGTTGATCCAGACCGCGGAGATCCTCAAGTTTTTCCTGGGAAAGGGAGACCTTTTAAAAGACGAGTTCCTCCTCTGGAATGGATCGCACATGAGATTTCATCGGGAACCGCTTGAGCGAGATAAGGAATGTCCCCATGTGCGGTGAAAATCTTACTAGTACCCGATTAAAGGAGAATGTGGACTCCTATGAGCACCAGTTCAACCAAGGGAGGTTTGGAAAATGAGCGTTGAAGTGAGAATTCCCTCTCCCCTAAAATCCCTTACCGGGGGAAAAGACATTATCCAGAGTAAAGGGAGCACGGTGGGAGAAGTGATACAGGAAGTAATCTCCGCCTATCCTCAACTGCGGGAGAGGCTGTGCGATGAGAAGGGGGATGTGCGACGATTTATCAACATCTTTCTGAACGATGAGGATATCCGTTTCATGGGGAATTTGGAAACTCCGGTGAATGATGGGGATAGCCTGTCCATCATACCCGCCATCGCCGGGGGAGCAATACCCGTCGCTGACCATACGATTTTTGGACAAGGCTTTTCGCCCCAGTGGGCCGAAATTGGAGGGGAAAGCCTAAGGGAGGCCAAGGTTTTCATCTTGGGGGCCGGCGGGTTGGGGTCTCCCGCCGCCCTTTATTTGGCTTCGGCAGGAATTGGAACTATAGGAATTGCGGATTCGGACACCGTGGACCTCTCCAATCTCCACAGGCAGCTCCTCCATTTTACCAAGGATGTGGGAAGAGAAAAGGTTCGTTCTGCCAGAGGGAAACTGAAGGCCATCAACAGGGATGTAAGGGTCCGCACCTATCAGGCGCGAGTGACTTCCGAGAACGTGCAGGATATCATCAAGCCCTATGACGTGATCATCGACGGGAGCGATAATTTCCCCACAAAGTTCTTGATCAATGATGCCTGCTACTTCGAGAGGAAACCCCTCGTCTTAGGGGGAATCCTGAAATTCTATGGACAAGCTACCGTCTTCCATCCACGGTACAAGGGGCCCTGCTACCGATGCATCTTCCCTAACCCCCCACCACCGGGGGCAGTGCCTTCTTGTCAGGAGGCCGGGGTGATCGGTGCCATAGCGGGGATCATCGGCATGGTTCAGGCCTTTGAAACGATAAAGCTCCTTTCCGGCCGGGGCGATCCCCTCATCGGGCGTTTCTTAGTGTTTGATGCCCTGGATATGAGCTTCAATGAGTTTAATATAGTCAGGAATGAAAACTGTCCCCTCTGCGGCAAGGAGGCCTCCATCACCCAGCTAGTTGATTATGAACAGGTGTGTCAAACTTAGAGGAGGCAGTTTCCCCAATCCAACATAGGTCTCAAAGTCCAGATGTACACGAAAAGGGGTCATTTTCCCCCTCTGTCAGACTGTTCCGAGTCATCCCTATCTCTGTCATTCCTTAGTACCTTTTCGTGGTAAGTATTTCCTTAATATAAATGAATTTTTTGGGCCTTCCATTCCCCAGGAGTCCGTCTTGTCTCCCTTTTCCGAAGGTGTTATATTTGCGTTAGCTCATAGAGCGCTGAGGGTCTTTAATGAAGTTTCTTAAAATAAGAAGATTATATCTACCAGCCATTTCCATCTTGGCGATAGTCTTTACCCTCATCGTTATGCAGGCCATATCAACTTACAGGAATATCGACCGAGAGAGGCGCCGATTGGAGGAATTTTTGGAGAGACGAGGGGATAGCCTTCTCCATGCAATTGACGCGATGATTCAAAAGGGCGGTATCAAATCGGAAAACTTGACCGGGTTATTCGAGCAACTTGTGGCAGAGCATGACATAGCTTATATCGGCCTCATCGATGCAAAGAAACGCGTTATCGCTCAGTCAGGTGAGATCGGTGCCAGTATCGGGGACAGAGATGACTATTTTGGTTCATTGGAAGGGGAAAAGCCAATATCAAGGATCCAAGGGTTAACCGGGGGTCAGAGGGTCTACGAACTTATACGGTTTTTTACCACCACTGAGGGGGAGATAAATATTTCTAAAACCCCTGATCCAAAAAGCCGATATACCCTGATCCTGGGAATATGGATGACCGAATACGAGATGGCCCGGCAGGAAGATCTTCGCCATGCCCTGGTGATGGGGGGGATATTGTTGGTGTTGGGGTCGGCCGCCATCTATTTTATCTTTTTGGTTCAAAGCTATTACCTGGTGGAAAAGACTCTCGATGAAATGAAGAGTTATACGGAGAACGTGGTTGAGCATATGCCAAATGGTCTGATTTCTGTTGACGGAGAGGGGAAAATCGTCTCCATCAACAGGAACGCTTCTGAGCTTTTGGAGTTGAAGGGAAGGCGGATTCGAGGTGTATCCTTTGATCAAGTGATCGGGGAGGATATTTTTGACTTGAACGAGACGTTGGGATTGGGGAGGACGATTATCGAGAGGGAGGTCTTATGTCGAACGAGCGGTGGAAAGTTCGTTCCCGTAAGCCTCAGCGCTACCCCGTTGAGGGATGCCGATGGGAAAAGTATTGGGGCGGTAACGATACTTAGGGACCTGAGGGAGATTCGGGAATTGCAAGAAAAGGTTCGAAGATCGGAGAGGTTAGCTTCCCTGGGGAGACTGGCTTCAGGAATAGCCCATGAGATAAGAAACCCTCTGAGTTCCATCAAGGGATTTGCCCAGTATTTCCAAGGGAAATTGAAGCCCTCAAGCCAAGATAAGGGGTATGCCGATATCATGATCAGGGAGGTGGAAAGGCTGGACCGGGTAATCGCCGGCCTGCTCGATTTCGCCAGGCCCCAGGAACCTCACCCTGAAAGCGCCTCTATCAGGGAGATCTTGGATCATTCCTTAGAATTACTCCAATCGGATCTCCAGGAGAAGGAGATTGAGGTCCAAAGGAGCTATGACGATGGGGGTATCAATCTCAATATCGACAGAGATCAGATCACCCAGGCCTTCATAAATGTATTCAAGAACTCCCTGGAATCCATGGAAAGAGGAGGAAAACTGAGAATCTCCGTTGGTCAGAATCGAGATAAAACAATGCTCGAAATCAAGGTCTCCGATACGGGACGCGGTATTTCCAGGGAGAATCGCTCGCGGATATTCGACCCCTTCTTTAGCACCAAAAAGAAGGGAACCGGACTCGGCCTGGCCATTACCTTGAAGATCATAGAGAACCATGGTGGTGAAATCAGCGTGGATAGTTCCGAGGGGAAGGGGACGACCTTGGGGATTTTCCTCCCCTTGGGATGAGAGTCTCTTCTGGAGTTTTTTTGAGTAATAAATAGGTATTAAGGCCTTGTGTTGCGGGGGAGTGGGGAAATGGCGAAGGAGAAGATCCTCGTCGTTGATGATGAAGCGAGCCATAGGACCATGCTGAAGGCCGTCTTAAGCTCGGAGGGATATCAGATATCCGAGGCCGATGATGGGAAGACGGCAATCGAGGCCGTGGAGCGGGAATTTTATGATCTCATTCTGATGGACGTGAGGATGACCGAATTGGATGGTATAGAGGCCATGCAGGAGATAAAGAAGATCAGCCCGGCCATTCCCATCGTTATCATGACAGCCTATGCATCTGTGAAAACGGCGGTGGACGCCCTCAAATCAGGCGCCTATGATTACCTCACAAAGCCCTTGGACATAGAGGAACTGAAGATTCTGATCCACAAGGCCCTGGATCATTATCGTCTGAGAGAGGAAAACGTTGTCCTCAGGGAACGGCTCGCCGATCGATTCGATTTCTCCAGGATCATCGGAAGGAGCAAACCCATGAAGGACCTCTTTGAAACCCTTGCCATGATCGCCCCCAGCGATGCAACGGTTCTGCTCTATGGGGAGAGCGGGACGGGAAAGGAGATCGTCGCCAACGCCCTGCATGAAAACAGTCCGAGGGCGAGGAGGCCGTTCATCAAGGTCAGCTGTGCAGCTCTTCCCGAGACTCTCCTGGAAAGTGAGCTCTTTGGCCATGAACGGGGGGCATTCACGGGTGCGATCGGCCGCAAGGAGGGGAGGTTTCAACTGGCCAACGGGGGAACGATCTTCCTGGATGAAGTGAGCGAAATGAGTCCGACCACCCAGGTTAAATTACTGCGGGTATTACAGGAGAGAGAGTTCGAGCCCCTTGGTAGCACGAAGACCGTTCGTGTCGATATCCGGATTATTGCCGCAACGAATAAGAACCTGGAGGAAGAGGTAAGGGAGGGAAATTTCAGGGAGGACCTCTTCTACCGGTTGAACGTGGTTCCCATAGAGTTGCCGCCGCTGAGGAGACGAAAAGAGGATGTTCCTCTTCTGGCAAAGCATTTCTTGAACATCTGTTGTGAAAAAGCTCAGACGCCCATCAAGGGTTTTTTGCCCAAAACCATGGATTTGATGATCCGCTATGATTGGCCGGGAAACATTCGGGAGCTGGAAAATGCCATCGAAAGGGCGGTCCTTTTATGCCAAGGTGAATATATCTCGCCCCAAGATCTTCCGCATGCCGTTCAGGGAGCGGAGGGCGAGGAACTACCCGGGGTTGCGGTCCCATCGGGAATGACCCTGAAAGAGGTGGAGAGGGAGGTGATCGTCCAGACCCTTGAGGAGACGGATGGGAATCGGACGCAAACTGCTCGAATTTTGGGGATCAGCAGAAAAACCCTTCAGAATAAACTGAAGGAGTACGGTATTCAGGAAGGGGAGAAAGGTGTATAAGAATTACTCAAATTTCCCCCGCGAAGGGTAGAAAGCGCAAAAAAAATTTACACCCATGAGGCCATCCACGACGGTTTTCGGATGGCCTTCTTGTTGTCAAACAATGTAACAATTAAATGCTTTCGCATAGTTAAGCGGTAGGTACCGTGGAGACCTTTTCAAAATGGAGGGGTTGGTATGATCATTGCTCTTGCCGATTGGACAAGTTCAAAAAAAGGGGCAGGGTAATGAGGAGGAACGAATTGCAGCCTTTCCGATTGCTCCTCTTGAAAAAGCTTCGAATTTTGGAGCATCGACACGGGTTAGGAGAAATCCCCGGGCTGGAGGGTGGTAATTCGGATTCCCTCGACCAGGCCAATGAGGAACTTCAGAAGGACCTTTTCTTCCATCTTCATGAGAGGGAGAGTCGTGCGATCCGGGAAATTTACCAGGCCCTGGGGAGAATCGCGGAGGGAACATTCGGGATCTGTGGGGATTGTGGAGAAAGGATGTCCCAGAGGCGCCTGAGGGCAAATCCCTCGGGGACTTTGTGCCTTGAATGTCAGAAGGTGAAGGAACGAGAGGAGAGGACAAATATAGCAAATGGAAGAAGGCCTCACATATTTTTGAAGGCCTAGAATCTCCTCGTATGCGAAGAGAGAGGATGAGAAATGTGGGGCGATTTATGATTCCGCGGGTGGCTTACTGCGGTGAAGGCCACTGAAAGCCGTCCTGGGCATGACATAAAACTGCCTGCTACCATTCTCCTTCGTTCTGAGGACGGGATAAAAGTTTGGTACGTTTTTTGCTTAAAATTCAATATCCCTTACCAACCATTTCCACATTGATTACCGCATATGGGCCTTATAGAAAAGAAACCCTTCCTTGTCATTATTTTGCTGGTGATCTTGGCCTCCGGCATCCTCTCTATCGCCTTGTGCTCCCATCTCTGTCCTTCAGGTAGCCATGGCTTTGACTTTCTCCAGCACGGAAAGTGTTCCGTTCAATCCCATTCCTTTACCAATAGCGGGATGGGTTTATCCGTTCTTTTTGTCTTACCCCTGGTGGGTTTATTTCTTCTGATTGACATCATTTTTTCCCCACAGGAGCATATATTACCCCCCTTTAAGCCCCCCCGGTCTCCCTTCTAAACGCTCGCAACCGGTTTCATCAACCCTGAATAATTTTCATAGTTATTCCCGTTTGTTCATTCGTTTTCACGAAATCCTTTCCAATATGGATATCGAAGGAGGTTCTTATGGGAAGAAAAGAGAAGGCACTATTGATCGCCATCGGGGCAAACCTTTTTTTGGTCGCCCTAAAATTCTTCCTGGCCGGGATTTCGGGGAGTATGGCCCTCCAGATGAGCGGGTGGCATTCGGTCCAGGGGCTATTCGTCTCGCTGGCGGTGTTCGTCGGGTTCATCATCTCCAGGAAGGAAGAAAGTAGGTTTACGAGAGGAATAAGTCAAATCGAGAACGTGGTTGCCCTGCTCATCTCCCTTTTCGTCTTCTACCTGGCGTACAAGATGTTTATTAAGATGACCTCACCCCATATGCCGATGCTCACCCATGTCCCAATCGTCACCCTTGGGGCGATCTTGGGAGCGACCATTTGCTACATGATGGCAAGGTTCAAGATCTACGTGGGCCAGGCGACCCACTCTCCCAGTTTGGTCGCGGACGGATACCATTGCAGGATTCACGTGGTAATGGAGATCGCCGTCATCATCGGTTTAGCCGGCTACCTGGTGGGATTTACCAACCTGGATATGCTTGCAGCGGTGGTGGTCACGCTCTTCGTCCTCCAGACGGGATTCCGGCTGTTTACGCGGGCATTGGTTTCCCTCATCTCGCGGGTATCGGCTGACTATTCCTGCCATGTAGAAGAAGGCGGTCTGAGGCTGGGCCGACCCAAGACAGTCGTAACATTGGCACTGGTACTATTGGTCGCATACCTTTCGGCGGGTTTCTACACCATCCAATGGAATGAGAGGGGGATCGTGAGGCGTTTCGGTCAAAAGGTGAAGGAAGAGATACAGCCCGGTTTTCATTATCGCCTCCCGTGGCCCATCGAATCGGTGGATCGGGTAAAGGTAGATGACATCAGGAGGGTGGAGACAGGGTCTTATTTGATGCTAACCGGGGATGAGAACCTGATTAAGGTGAACGTCGCCAGCCACTATCAAATCAAGGATGCATCGGATTACCTCTTTAACCTGGAAAATCCGGAAAGACTCATCAGGGATGCGACGAGGTCGGCCTTGAGACAGGTGGTGGGCCAGATGGGTATCGATTCCATTTTGACCACGGCGAAGTCGCCCGTTTTGGAAAGGACCAGGGTGCTCACCCAATCGTCCCTGGATGGCTGGGATTCAGGCGTCCATGTTGTGGGAGTCCAGTTGCTCCAGGCTGACCCGCCGGCAGAGGTGATGGAGGCCTTTCGGGATGTGGCCAGTGCCCGGGAGGATAGGGAGACCTACGTCAACGAGGCGCTTGGATACCTGAACAGCATCGTACCCGAGGCAAGGGGAAAAGCGGAGAAAATAGTGATGGAGGCTGAAGGATTCAGGGCCGAACGCGTCAATCATGCCCACGGGGAGGCCTCGCGTTTCCTCCTCCAACATGAGGAACATGCAAAGGCGAGGCAGGTCACGGAGACGAGGCTTTACATTGAGACGCTGGAGAAGGCCCTACCCCCGGTGGAGAAGATCCTCATCAATCCCGAGGTGAAACAAGGGGTCATGGACCTCTGGTTCTTCGGAAAAGATGTGAAGAAAACCGTGATTGAATGAAAAGGAGGCAAAGAGATGAAAAGGAAGATTTTTATGATCGTCATAGCTCTATTGGTGATTGCCGCGAGTGGGCTCATCTTTTTTCAGGTGGATGAACGGGAATACGTCGTGGTCACCCAGTTCGGTGATCCCATAAAGGCCATCAAAAAGGCGGGATTGAACTGGAAATGGCCCGATCCGATCCAGAGCGTTAACCGCTACGATGACAGACTGATGACCTACGAGATGGGCGAAACGGAATATCTCACCGAAGACAAGAAGAATGTCATGGTCGATAGTTATGTGGTGTGGAAGATCGATGCCCCGATCAAGTACATGAAGACCGTAAAGAACAGGACAGGGGCCGAGACAAGGCTGGCGGATATCATGTCCTCGGAGATCGGAATCGGCATCGGGAAATACGACCTCTCCTCCCTCATCTCCGTTGATACGGGGAATATCAAGTTCGGTCGCATGATGGTGGAGGTGAAGAGTGAGGTCGCCCGAAAGGCGACCGATTACGGGATTGAAATCTCAGATGTGAAGGTCACCCTGCTCAACTTCCCGGAGAGGAACAAGTTGAGCGTGTTCAGGAGGATGAAGGCCGAGCGGGAGAGGATCGCAAAAGGGTACCGCTCCGAGGGAACGGAAAAGGCGCTGAAGATCAGGGCGGATGCGGATAAGCAGAGACAGATCATCCTTTCCGAAGCTTATGAGAAGGCCCAGACGATTAGAGGTGAGGGTGAGGCAATAGCCATAAAGACGTACGCGGAAGCATATGAGAAGGATATCAAGTTCTACGAGCTCATCAGGACCCTGGAGTCGTACGAGAAGTTTATCGACGGCAAAACCACCGTGGTGTTGACGGCGGATTCGGAACTCCTGAAGTTCATCAGCACCTCCAATCCCGATCTTTTGAGATTCTCCGAAGGGCTGAAATCAGGTGGGGTTCTGGCAAAGGAAGATGAAAAGGAACAATAGGAGGGATGAAGATGGAAAGGAATCAACGGCCTAAAAGGCCCAAGGTTTCAAAGGAGCGCCCAAGAGAAGAAAGGCATAGAGAGGAGCCGAGACCCTCGGGACCTCATGTTAAAGAGCGTTTTATGGAGATGGTACAGGGGATTCTCCTGGTGTCCGGAAATCTGAAGAAAAAAGCGAGGGATCTCTACCTCAACGTATTCAGGGTAGAGAAAGGAACTAGCCTTCTAGAAGATATCAAGGGCGCGTTCAAACATTTTCCCCTGGGAAAGAGGTTGTTGGGATATATCTGCGTCGGCTTTGTCCTCACCATCTACCTGCTGTCGGGTGTTTACACGGTAGAACCAGGCGAAGAGGCGGTAGCCAGGATATTCGGCAAGGAAGTCCGTAAGCAGATAACGGAGGGGCTTCACTACCATCTGCCCTGGCCATTTGAGGCCATTGAGAAGGTGAACGTCATGGAGATTAGGAGGATTGACGTTGGGGTGCCAATATCACGAGAATCCCTCTTGTTTCCCAGAAAGGGATCTTCCTCGTCATCACCGGGAAAAGAAGGTGGCCATAAAATGCATGGGAATCCTTCCGGCAGATTAAAGAACCCCCGCCCGAACCCCATCTCGGCGAAGAATCAATTCTTGACGGGCGATGAGAATATCCTGGAGATCAAGATGAATGTCCAGTACCGAATCAAGGACGCCTCGGACTACCTCTTTAACGTGAATCAGCCCGACTTTCTGGTTCCCGACGCTTCTCGGGCGGCCGTCACGGAGATTTTTGGCGGGATGCGCGTCGACGACCTCTTGACCGTGGCCAAGTCCCGGATCCAGAAGATGATCGCGCACAAGGCGCAGAAAATGCTCGATGAATACCATTCGGGGTTATACATCCTTAATGTCAACCTCCAGGAAGTCAACCCGCCCAAGGGAGTCGCCCAGGCCTTCCGCGATGTGGCGAGCGCGAAGGAGGAGAGGGAGGAGAAGATCAACAAGGCCCAGGGATATTGGAACGCTGTCATCCCCGAGGCAAGGGGCAAGGCCCACAAGATGATCAGCGATGCCGAGGGTTACAAAGAGGAGGTTGTCAACCAGGCAAGGGGCGATGCGGAGAAGTTCTCTGCTATGCTGAGAGAGTATCGTAGGGCAAAGAATGTCACCGAATATCGGCTTTACTTGGAAACCATTGAAAAGATTTTTGCCAAGGCAAAGAAGTTTGTTATCGATTCCAAAAAGGAGAGGGTCAACCTCAAGTTCGTGAAATAGGGGTTACGGGGGGAGGTGTTGAGATGGTGCCGAAATGGATGGCTCCTTTTATCGTAGTAGTGCCCCTCTTGGTGGCATCGGGATGTGGGCGGGAGGAAGTCGATATCCCCCCGCCCAACCCCAATGTGGTCGCCTCATACAATGGAGGGGAGATTAGCAAAGACCAATTGAAAGCCAAGTTTGAAGGGCTGATGCCTTGCTGCAGGGGTCGCTATCAAGGAATGGAGGGGCACATGGCATTGATCAAGGATATGGTATTGCCCGTGGCCATCGCCAACGCCATCAAACGGAAAAAAATCGACCTTCGCACGCCCATACGGGAGAAGCTGGGGAATGCGACAGATGAGCTCAATATGTCCTTCTTACACATGAAATTCCACGAGCAGATCCTTAACTCCAATGAGAAGTACAAGGATCTCAGGGAGAGCTATGAATTTCAGAAGAGGAGATTGGAAGGTGTCCCTTTATCCGAGCGGTTCCCGAGGCTCATTCAACTCCATCGGAAAATCCACTCCAAAATCGCCGATGAGCTGGAGAGGGCTGCCGAAGATTATCTCCGGAAATTACGCGGTGAGGCATCGATCACGAAGAATTACGAAGTCCTGAACGTTAAGGTTACCGAAGATGAATTGAGGGACTTCTACCAGAGGCATAAAGAGGGGCTCCATCCCCATGAATATCGGGTTCCCGAACGGGTCAGGGTTACGGAGATCAAAATCAAAGTGGAAAAAGATAAAAAGAAAGAGGATTGCCCCACCTGCCCAACTGAAAAGATAGCGAGGGAAAAGGCGGAGGCCGCGTTGACCGAATTGAGGTCAGGGGCTGAGTTTCAAGCCGTTGCCAAGAAATACTCCAGCAATAGTAAGGGGGGGATGGAACCCACGTGGGTTGCCCGGGGGAAAAATGGGAAGGAGTTCGACGAGGCAGTCTTTTCCCTTGAAAGGGGAGAGATGAGCCAGGTGATCAAAAAAGGTGACTCCTTCTCTATCGTCAAGGTATTGGAAAGGCAATCGGGCCGTTTCAAGCGCTATGAGGAGATCCGCGATCGGATCGAGAGGGAATACCGATGGCAAAAGGGGGAGGATTACCTCAAGGATAACAGGGATAGAATCCTTTTCACCATCAACGGGAAGCCATATACCATTGGTGATTTCATCAAGGAGCACAAACGAAAAACCCCACCCCATCAATGCCACCATGTGGAGGGAATGGATGGGAAGGAACAGGAAGGAAAGCCACCCTTACTCTGCGATTTCGCCCATAACGAATTCGAGGATCAGAAGAAGATCGTGGACCGGATGATCGACAGGGAGCTGATCGTGGAGGACACGTACAGTCAGATGATCCATGTCGAGCATCA
>CAYFXP010000112.1:0-4547 GCA_964346935.1 uncultured Syntrophobacterales bacterium | reverse complement strand
GCTCCGGGGATATCGTTCAGCTCCCGTTCCAGGCCTTTCGGGTCCTTTATTACGGGAAATCGAACATCGATGATCATATTGCCCTGATCCGTAATCACCGGGCCATCCTTCCTTACCCCCATCCGTAATTCCGGGTTCCCCCCCATGGCCTGCAATTTTTTCATGACGGGATGAACGGCGAAGGGAAGCACTTCCACCGGCACCGGGAACTTCTCGCCCAGATGCTTCACCAGCTTTGAGTCATCGACAACGACGACAAACAGCTCGGCCCAGCTGTCCACAATCTTCTCTCGGGTGTGGGCTGCCCCCCTCCCCTTAATGAGGTTCTTATGAGGGTCGACTTCATCGGCCCCATCTATGGCGATATCAATCCTTGATACATCATCCAAGGTGCGGGTAACGATGCCGTTGGTCCGGGCAAGCATGGCCGCCTGATATGAGGTTGGGATACCGATGATCTCCAACCTCTCCTCGCGTACCCTTCTTCCAAGCTCCGCAATAGCCGGTGCAACTGTAGAGCCGGTCCCCAATCCAACGATGGCCCCCTCGGTAACCATCTTTGCGGCCTCCAACCCTACCCTCTCCTTCAATCCTTTTTCCCGATCCGTTCTCTGCATGGTCCTTCTTCGCTCCTCCTTATGACCTGTGACTCAACCTCCTCTCGAAACTACCCCATGAGTAAATAATGTCAAGGAATATTTTCCACCAAAAGGATAAAGGAAGTATAGATAATTTGTTGACTACACACCGCTCTTTTGCTACCTTCGAGTAATTCCCATGTTCCGGTGACTATGCAGGCGAGCGGGCTATCTTCCCATTTTCAGGAACAGTATAAGGGTCCCTTACGGAAAAAGGAAGCCAGATGGAGGCCGAGGTAGAAACAACGACTGCTCGATGCGAACTGAATTTCAGCCGGCCTACCGAAAACACCCTGCTTCTCCGGCTGGGGGGGAACTGGAGGATCGGGCAGAAGCTTCCCTCGGCCGACGAGGTTCGGAAGGAACTTGACTCCGCCCCTCAGGTTAAGCGTCTCGCCTTCGATTCCAAACAGCTCACCGGCTGGGATAGCGGGCTCCTGACGTTTCTAATCAAGATGAGGGATCTCTGCCTCCAGCGCAAGATTCATTTAGACAGGGAAGGCCTTCCAGATGGTGTAAAGCGGCTCCTGGCACTTGCTTCGGCAGTGCCGGAGATGAAAGATGCCCAAGGGGAAGCCATACGGGAGCCCTTCTTATCCAGGATCGGCGAAGCCGCCCTCGCCGTTGGCCGGTCGACGGGCGAGATGGTCGCCTTTCTTGGCGAGGCATTTCTGGCTTTCATCCAATTGCTGCGAGGAAGAGCACGGTTCCGGCGCTCTGACCTGGTCTTGATCATCCAGGAGTGTGGCGCGCAGGCCCTCCCCATCGTCTCGCTAATCAGTGCGCTGGTAGGCCTGATCCTCGCTTTTGTGGGCGCGGTCCAGCTCCTGATGTTTGGGGCGCAGATTTACGTCGCCAATCTCGTGGGCATAGCCATCGTCCGCGTGATGGGTCCAATCATGACGGGAATCATTATGGCGGGCCGGACGGGCGCGGCTTTCGCCGCAGAGCTGGGAACAATGCAGGTAAACGAAGAGGTCGATGCCCTCCGCACTTTGGGAATCTCGCCCATGGAATTCCTCGTATTACCGCGGATGCTCGCTCTCGCCTTGATGATGCCCCTGCTCTGCCTCTATGCGGACTTGATAGGCATACTGGGGGGTCTACTTGTCGGCGTGAGCATGCTCGATCTGGACGCGGTGGTGTACTTCAACCAAACCCGGGAAGCGGTCAGCCTGAAACACTTCTGGATCGGGCTCTTCCACAGCGTTGTCTTCGGAGTACTCGTGGCCCTGGCGGGGTGCCTGAGGGGAATGCAATGTGGACGCAGCGCTTCCGCCGTAGGTCAGGCGGCTACGTCGGCCGTGGTGACGGGAATCGTCAGCATCATCGTGGCAACGGCGATAATAACCTTCATCTGCAATATATTGGGAATCTAATGGGTTTATTCATAAAATACATGCCTCTTTATGGCAACCAATGGGCCAGGGATTATTGGCAGGAGACCACAATGGTTACGGTTGAAGGACTGCTCCGCTTGAGGCTTCAGGCAGATGAGATTTCACCTCCAACTAACCTCCAGCAGTATAACATCGCCCAAATGGTGACTGTTCAATTTTCAGTCGAGTTCAACGGTGCAAAAAGAAAGAGCGAGAGCTGAGCCCCGCATTACGGTAAACGATCTTACCGTTTCTTACGGAAGCTTTGTGGTCATGCGAGACCTCAGCTTCACCATCAACCGGCGCGATATCTTTATCGTCATGGGTGGAAGCGGTTGCGGCAAGAGCACGCTCATGAGGGCTATGGTGGGCCTCAAGCAACCCGCCAAGGGACGGGTTTTTTACGGGGATATAAGCTTCTGGGAGACTGATCCCATGGAGCGAGAGCGCATCATGAGGTGCGTTGGGATTCTCTATCAGAATAGTGCCCTGTGGAGCTCAATGACCCTGGCGGAGAATGTGGCCCTTCCGCTTGAGCAGTACACGGACCTAACTGCCCGTCAAATACGGGAGATAGTCTCTCTGAAGCTTTCGCTCGTTGGGCTCGCGGGATTTGAGGATTTCTACCCGTCGGAGATAAGCGGGGGCATGCGGAAACGAGCCGGCTTGGCCCGGGCTATGGCGCTTGATCCCGAGATCCTGTTTTTCGATGAGCCCTCTGCCGGACTCGATCCGGTCAGCGGACACCTCCTAGATGAGCTGATCCTTGAACTCCGGGAAAGCCTCGGGGCCACCTTGGTTGTTGTAACACACGAACTGGCGAGCATCTTCGCGGTCGGCAACAATTCGATCTTCCTCGACCCAGAGACTAAGACCATGATCGCGAGTGGGGACCCCCATAAACTGCTCGCCGAGTCGCGGGATCCCAAGGTTCGGAAGTTTCTCACCCGAGGGGAGACACGTATATCATGAGTAGGGAGGCAAGCAAGACGCTGATCGGTGGCTTTGTCGTGGGTGCGGTGGCTCTGGCCGTCGCAGGAGTGCTGGTTTTTGGTTCCGGAAGATTCCTGAAAGAAACCTTCAGATTCGTGATGTATTTCGAGGGTTCTGTGAAAGGACTGAAGGTTGGTTCCAGCGTTGTGTTCAGAGGCGTCAGGATCGGTACGGTGACCGACATCCTCCTTCGGTACAATCCGGCCGACATGTCCGTTCAAATTCCGGTAATCATAGAGATCGAGCCGGACAGGGTGGAGGTGGTTGGAGGGATCCCCGGCGTACCGGATCCGGAAGCAGCCATTGGACAACTGGTGGAACGTGGCCTGAGAGCCCAGCTGCTGATGCCGAGTTTAGTAACGGGCCAGCTTATGGTGGAGCTTGATTTCCATCCCGAAAAACCAATCAGACTGGTGGGCGGTGAAACGGGGTATCCCGAGATCCCGACGATTCCATCTACACTGGAGGAGTTATCCAGGAGGATCGAGGAGGTTCCCATCGAGAAAATCTTCAAAAAGTTGTTGGCGGCTGTTGAGGGAATCGAGGAGATTGTGAACTCCCCTGAAATGAAAGGGGCCATTGCCTCCCTGAAGCTCGCGGTGGAGGACCTGGGAAGCCTCGTGCGGAATATCGATGCCCGGATCTCACCGCTGGCATCGAGCCTCGAGAAAACGCTGAAGGACACGCGGAAGCTCGTAGGGAATATCAACTCTCGGGTCACGCCGCTGGCGTCCACCATCGAGGAAGCCGTGGAAGACTACGGGAAGCTCGCCCGGAACGTGGATGGCCAGATCGCACCCCTGGCTTCCAGCCTTGCCAAAGCCCTGGAAGAGGCTCGTGCCGCTTTGGAACAGGGACGGAAGGCATTGGCTGTCGCGGAAGACGTTCTCGCGGAGGATTCGCCCCTGGTCTATGAGTTCGACAATACCCTAAAGGAGGTGGGGGCTGCGGCGCGTTCCATTCGTCTGTTGGCTGATTATCTCAAACGGCACCCCGAGGCTTTGATCAAGGGTAAGGGCAAATCCGGAGGAGAGTAACATGGTCAACTCGTCTTTCTCTCGACTCGTGTTCCTAGCATTGGCTTTATCACTCGTGGTTTCGGCAGGATGCACTGCCACCACTAAACCCTCGAGGTTTTATGCCTTGAGTTCCGTGGCGACTTCGGAGACTGAGACCGAGGCCGAAATGCATAGTCACGGCGTGGCCATTGGAGTCGGGCCGATCAAACTTCCCGAACATCTGGACCGGCCGCAGATCGTGACCCGCACGAGCAACAATCAGCTTCAGCTTGCCGAGTTCGATCGATGGGCGGGGCCTCTCCAGGACGATTTCTCCAGGATTCTCGCGGAAAACCTGTCGATTCTCCTCTCCACGGATCGCGTCTCTCTCTACCCATGGCGAAGGTCAATGCACATCGATTACCATGTAGTGGTGGACGCCACCCGTTTCGATGGGGAGCTTGGCGGGAATGCCTGGCTGGACGCCCGCTGGACCGTGTTCGGCGGCCGTGACAAGGAAGTGCTCTCTATGCATACGT
>CAYFXP010000111.1:0-23799 GCA_964346935.1 uncultured Syntrophobacterales bacterium | reverse complement strand
GATTATGGATGCGTTTCAGAGTCTTCCTGCTGATCTCAGGGGCAAGACGAGCCCTTCGACCCTGTTGCAGATGTTCTTGCTGTTCGAACATCAAGTGGCAACCATGGATCGGAAGTCCTTTGGTCGTATTGGGTCCGAGGACTTCCACTATGTGCGGCTCTCCTTTGCAACGGGCACGGAATCGCTAAGAGAGGGGCTGAGACGCATCTTTCGTGCCTCCCAGGACAAGGGAGGTTTCAGGCGTTTCTTCACCCGGAGAGAACATCTCTATTAAAAGCGGTGCAATGTTCCCCCCGAGAAATAGGACGGGTTTTCTCGACCCTCGAATGAGATGACAGGAGGATAGAATACCATGAGGCCCAAAGTCTTAATAACCCGGAAGATTTTTGATGAGGTCATCGCCATTGTCAAAGAACATTTCGAGGTTGAGGGGAACCAGAGCGATACTCGTCTATCCCCAGAAATGTTGATAAAAAAACTACAAGGCAAGGCGGGAGCAATCATTCTGCTCACGGAGAGGATTGATGAGGATGTTCTTTCTCATTGCCCCGAGCTAAAGATTGTCTCTAACGTCGCCGTAGGATACGATAATATTGATGTTGATGCATGCACGCGTCGGGGGGTCATGGTTACGAATACACCTGGAGTCTTAGACGACACCACGGCTGATTTCGCGTGGGCGTTATTGCTCGCTACGGCAAGGCGGGTCGTTGAAGCGGATCAATACCTCCGTTCCTCCAAATGGAAGGGATGGGGATTAATGCAATTCTTGGGTCATGATGTTCACCACAAGGTCCTCGGCATATGTGGCTTGGGGCGAATTGGGCAGCGCGTTGCACGACGTGCCAAAGGATTTGATATGCAGATATTGTATACTGATGTTATCCGGATGCCTCGGTCCATTGAAGAAGAGCTGGGAGTTCGTTTTATTGATAAAATGACCTTGCTCAGGGAGTCAGATTTTGTAACGCTGCATGTGCCCTTAATTCCCGAAACAAGACACTATATCTCCACGGCCGAATTGGACCTTATGAAACCCACCGCAATTTTGATCAATGCGTCTCGAGGCCCTGTCGTTGATGAGAAGGCATTAGTTCAGGCTTTGCAAAGGGGAAAGATTACCGGTGCTGGGCTGGATGTTTATGAAAGGGAGCCCGAGGTTGAGCCTGCTCTCATGGGGATGAAGAATGCTGTTTTGGTGCCTCATATTGCGAGTGCTTCTGATGAGACCCGGCTAAGGATGGCGAAGATGGCGGCAGAAAATTTGGTGGCAGGGCTCACGGGTATGCGCCCTCCAAATCTCGTGAACGATAAAGTGCTTTAATTCTCTACTGATTCCACTCAATTGCATTCATTCTCCGATGATCTTCACGAGGACCTGCTTTTTCCTTCTACCATCAAACTTTCCGTAAAAGATCTGTTCTCGCGGCTCGAAGTCCAGCTCTCCATCGGTGATGGCGACCACAACCTATTGGCCCATGGGCTAACTTTCCGCCATACTACCCCGACTGGAGTATTGGAGCAATACAATACTAGAGTGATGGGTTGGGGGGAAAACAACAGATCAATGCCTCGAGAAGGGTAATAGGGGTTAGCAATTCTAATTCCCTTTATATCCCGAAAATTCAGTAAAATCGGGGTATTTCCTTGACTGAGTTTGGATATTCTGGTAGCTATTAACGTTAATGGGTTACGGGAGAGGTATTCCCCGTGATTTACTTTCCCTGGGTGGGACGCCGAAGGTGAACCCCTGATAAAGCGGGGGAAACTCTCAGGTAAAAGGACTCTAACCCAGTGAATCCCCTGGGAAGAGCCTTTCCTAAGGCCACCGAAGGGGGAAGTCCAAAGCCTGTGGGCGATGGGTAATCTCTCAGGTAAAAGGACAGTGGAGTCTCGCGATGATCTTGAGGCTCCCCTGTTTTTTTATTGTGAGGTTTTACCATGAAATGGAATTGGGCCGCATACCCATTGAGGAGGTCCACTGGGGTCGAAAGACCTCAATTGACGGGAGAATGCTTCGTATTGACCGCGGGGAGCTCGTGCAAAAGACCCATGGAGGTGATCCTCGCATCACCTCCATCCAGGCGGAAATTGCACGGCCTGGCGAGAGCACAGGCATTATTCCCATAAAGGACGTCATCGAGCCCCGGGTTAAGGTTGAGGGGAAGGGAGGGATATTTTCCGGTTTGATTTCCGGTGTTGAGACTGTGGGGGATGGGAGGACCCATGTGCTTGGCGGATGTTCAGTGGTGACCGTGGATCAAATCGTGGGTTTCCAAGAGGGAAGAATCGACATGAGCGGTCCCGGCGCCCGCTTTACTTCCTTTTCGAAGCTCCTGAACGTCGCCTTGGTCATCGAGGTTAGGCGCCAATAGAATCGTGCCGGCTGTGGCCATTCCTCATCCCTTGGGTGATCCGGCCAAATCCATGGAGGAGGAGAAGGTGTTGCGAAGAACGTTGGTGGAGAAGGCCCTCGGTGCGATGAAGACGAAGGTAGAGGGTCAGAGGGTTTTTGAAGGGTGATATATGATTGGGGAAGTTACAAAAGATAATTTCGACCGAGAGGTAGTGGCGTCTCGGCTTCCGGTATTGGTGGATTTCTGGGGTCCCCGATGTACCAACTGCCTTGCCCTAATGCCGGACGTGGAAGCGATGGCATCGGAGTATTCCAATGTTTTGAAGGTGGTCAAGGTCGATGCCTCCCAGAACCGGAGGTTGTGCTTGAATTTGCGGGTCTTGAGTTTGCCCATGTATCTTATTTTTAAGGACGGAAAGGAAGTAGAGAGGCTGATGGGCGAGGTGACCCGCGAAAAGCTCAAGGGCTTCGTTTCGGATTTTGTCAAATCTCAAAAAAGAGGCCCGTGAAAAACGAGCCCTGAGCAAATTAAACCCCATGGAATGATGGAATGTTCGAATAGTGGAATAGTGCGTATCAAAAGCGGAAAGGCGGTGCTTTTGGTTCAGGAGCGCTTCGCTTGAGGATCACTTCGCCGAGGCATAAGCCAAAGTATTCTTGGGCTTCAACCTCAAGTTTGCCGCAGGCGGACGCTCGTCCAACCTCTATCAAGGTAATACCTATCCATGAACCCATAATTCCAGTATTCCATTATTCCAATACTCCAGCTGGGGTGAAGCGAACCTTAGAATGGTCGAAAAAATATTATTGAGCAGCGAAGAGCAAGTTTTTCAGAGATCTCAAAATGGGGAGAGTTAAGCCATGTCCGATCCCATTATAAGAGAATGTGCGTATGTCCTCGTTCATGTACCGAGCTTCGTGCGGTATGGGTCAAAGCCAACTCGGGAGGTAACCAGCACCCATGAACCGCTGCTTCCCACCATTGAGGCGCATCTACGGTCATTTGAGGAAGCGGTTGAATATCCGCCCAATCAGGTCTTTATCGGAAACCTCAATCCTGATGGATTGAACGACATCGAGCAGCCCTGGTATGAGCACCTCCTCAAAGGGGCCTCGCGGTATGGAGCTTATGGTGAGATCATGCCGGAGGAGGAGTTCTTCGGCTTATTGAAGATCTCGGACGATTTCGAACTGATCTGGTTGGAGAGGGACTCCGCCCCGTTTTTTCGGCAGAAATTGGAGAGCGACCCATTCTGGAAGGAGATGGACTTGAGAAAGATCGATGTAGGCGTGGATATGGAGCGGATCGAGGAGAAGGTTTCGGGAAGTGGATCGCTTCCCCTCTACCATCGTGGGGAGGTTGTGGGCTGTTTTCATCGGCATCACGATCAGGACGAATCCCTGATGGCCCAGGTATTGATGGAGAATCTGATGGCAAAGGCCTCGGGGGCCCTGGTCTTGAAACACTTGCTGAAGAGGGCCAACATCAACCCGGGGGAGATCGATTTCATCCTCAGCTGTTCCGAGGAGGCTGTGGGAGACCGATATAACAGAGGGGGAGGGAGCCTCTCCAAGGCCATCGGGGAGATGTGTGGCTGTGTCAATGCGACGGGCTGTGATATCAAGGCCTTCTGCGCCGCTCCGATCTACGCCATCGTCAACGCCGCTGGCCTGGTTAAATCCGGCGTGTTCGAGAGGGTTGCCGTGGTCGGGGGAGGGTGTTTGGCCAAGTTGGGCATGAAGTTTAAGGGCCATGTCACCAACAATATGCCCATTTTGGAGGATGTGCTCGGAGGCATTGCGTTTTTGATCTCCGAGGATGACGGGGAAAATCCCATCATTCGGTTGGACAGCGTTGGCAAACACGACATCGGTTCCGGGTCATCCCAGCAGAGCATCATGGAGTCGTTGGTCTTAAAGCCCTTGGACAGGGTTGGCAAGAAGGTCATTGAGGTGGACAAGTATGCCACCGAGATGCACAATCCGGAGGTTACCCTGCCCTCGGGAAGCGGAAACGTGCCGCTGAACAACTATCGGATGATCGGAGCTTTGGCAGCATTGAGGAAGGAGATCGACCGGAGCGAGATCAATCAATTCGTTCGCGCCCATGGCATGCCCGGGTTTTCCCCTACCCAGGGGCATGTGCCGGCAGCGGTTCCCTTTTTGGGCTATGCCATCGATGGCATAAAACGAGGAGAGATGAGCAATGTCATGTTCGTCTCCAAGGGGAGCCTCTTTTTGGGGAGAATGTCGCAGCTCTCGGATGGGATGTCCTTCCTCATCGAGGGTAATCCCAAAAAACAATGAGCGCCAATTCCAATGAGAAAGGGAGGATAGTATGTTTCAGGGCAAGAAGGCCATTATTTTGGGGGAGAGGGATGGCGTACCGGGCCCGGCCATTGCGGCATGTTTGAAGGCCGCCGGCGCGGAGGTGATTTTCGCGGTCACTGAGTGTTTTGTCTGAACGGCTGCAGGGGCGATGGACATGGAGAATCAGGCCGCCATCAAGAGATTGGTCGATGAGAATGGAGCAGACAATGTGGTGGTGGTGATTGGGGCAGCCGATTTGGAGGGAGCTGAGATTACCGCGGAGACGGTGACCGTCGGCGACCCCAGTTTCGTAGGTCCATTGTCAGGAGTCTCGTTGAGGCTTCCCGTATATCACATCCTTGAGCCCGAGGTAAAAAAGGCCATTCCCCCATACGTATACGAAGAGCAGGCTGGATTTATGGAGATGGTGGTCGATACGGACCAAATCGGCCAAAAATTCAAGCAGATAAGGGAGAGCTCGGCAGAGGCCTAATGGGGCTCGACGGCCTCTGCGCTGTTATCGTTCTTTCCTTCCTACCGCGCCCCCGGTATTTTCGGGTTCCTTTCAGGGACCCAGGTCAGCTCGATTGGGGAAAAGGTGATTCACCAAAGGGAGGGAAACTTTGTCCTGTAGCGCCTCCTCCCCAGGAGCATCTTCTTACTCATAAATCGATTCTGCATGAGGCTGAAGGGGAAGTAGATCAATCGATTGAACACCGTTGCTGGAAATTCCGCTTGAAACCGCCTGATGATGGACGCGAGGGAGTAGAACTCCTTCCAGGACCATTTCCACCCTTCTCGTAACTACTGGCGGCTCATCCTCATGGGCTCAAAGTGGGGGGCGTGTTCCTGCTGATCGTCCCTCAACCACCACCTTTCATCGGTTAGCCTTCCCTCGGCCTTCATCCGGTTATAGAATTCCGTGCCCGGGTAAGGAGTCAGCAAGGCGAAAACCGCGGAGAGGGCTTTGGCCTTGATGGCGAATTCCACCGTCCGCTCGAAGACCAGAGGGTCGTCGTGATCAAACCCGAAGATGAAGGAGGCCCAGATGGCGATGCCATTTCGGTGTAGGGAATTGATGACCTCCATGTATTGGGAGGGCCTGAAGGAGTTCCCTCGAATATCGCGGATGCCGGATGATGTTATCATCGTTAACATGACGAGCCTGTGACGGATGCCCTTTACCTCGGAGACCCCGTCTTCCAGCGGTCGGAGTCGAAAGGTATCCCCGAAGAAGGTTCTTACCGAACAGAAGTCACACCGATAGGGCATCTCCTCGTGGCCTGCACTACATCCAAGGGGAAATATCCCCTAGTTCCATGGATGTCGCGGCGGGGTGGATCCCCCCCAAGACGACTTTTACTCCCTTTTTCCGATAGGCGTCTGCGAGCTGGTACGCCCTCAAGGCCGTGGTGTTGAGGACGGTGATTCCGACGAGATCCGCGTCCTTGAGATCCTTCTCGGGATCAATAGGGGTGATGAGATCGTCGGTGAAGGAGATTTGAGCTCCTGGGGGGTGAGGGTGGGCACGCCATCGAGGGTGCGAATTCGGGATCGGTTGTTGACCGGGTTCCCTGGACCGAACGTTATTCAGTGCTGCAGTGCTGCGTCCGGAAGGGGGAAAGAAAGTCGAAAGCCGGAGGTTTGAGGGTGGAGGCGGAAGGGGAAATGTCAAGGGGCTGTTGCCCATATCCCTGGAGCGAACATTAAAGAATTTTTGGGAAATATTCTTAGTGAAGCGAAACCGCCGCAAATCCCCCGTTTGAGACAGGATGGCGAGTTTTCGGAACGAAAGACCGTCGATCAAAAATTCTTTTCAGTGAGCGGAACGGGTTTTGGGCAACAGCCCGTCAAAATCCAAATGTTGAAAAATTTCCCTCTTATACGTATCATGGAAGATAATAAAGGGAAGTCCAGATGGAGGAGCTGTTCAAAAAGGATCACCTCATTGTGATCGGCGGCGGCTTAGCCGGCTGTGAGGCGGCTTGGCAGGCGTCATCCCGGGGAACAGAGGTGAGCCTTTTTGAGATGAAGCCGATCCGATTTTCACCAGCTCATCGATCCGAACATTTGGGGGAGTTGGTCTGCAGCAATTCGCTGAAGTCCAATTCCCTGGAGAACGCCGTTGGTTTGCTCAAAGAGGAGATGAGGCGGGTCGGTTCCCTCATTATGGAGGCAGCCGATTGCACGAAGGTGCCCGCAGGGGGATCTTTGGCCGTAGATAGAGAGGCATTTTCCAGCTACATAACTTGGGCCCTGGAGAAAACAAAAGGTGTGGAGATCGTAAGAAGGGAGCTGGACCAAACCCCCCTCCGTTTTCCCACCGTCATTGCCACGGGGCCTCTCACATCTGACCGACTGGCTAGGGAGATCATGAACCTGACGGGAACCCGATCCCTCTATTTCTACGATGCCATCTCCCCCATCGTCATTCGCGAATCCATCAACATGAATGCAACCTTTAGGGCCTCCAGGTATGGGAAGGGAGGGGATGACTATATAAACTGCCCAATGACCAAGGAAAAATACTATCGTCTTGTCGATGAGTTGATCAAGGCTGAAAGGGTTCCAACAAGGGATTTCGAGAAGGCCATCCCCTTCGAGGGATGTTTGCCCATAGAGGATATGGCGGAACGGGGCACCGACACATTGGCTTTTGGCCCATTGAAACCCGTGGGTTTAATCGATCCAAAGACGGGACAACAGCCCTTTGCCGTTGTCCAATTGAGGCAAGATAACCTCGCCGATACCCTATACAGCATGGTGGGATTTCAAACCAAGTTGAAATGGCGGGAACAGGAGCGAATTTTCAGGATGATTCCGGGACTGGAAAAGGCGGAGTTCGCTCGATTTGGGAGTCAGCATCGGAATACATACATCAATGCGCCCAGGATATTGAGGAATACCCTTCAGATGAAGAGGCGGCCGAACATATTGTTCGCGGGACAACTGACGGGTGTGGAGGGGTATGTTGAGTCTGCAGCGATGGGCCTATTGGCCGGAGTGAATGGCCACCGGTTGATGAGGGGGGAGGATCCCGTGGTCCCACCTCGAACAACGAGCTTGGGATCCCTGGTCACCTATATAACGAGATATCCCCTCAAGGATTTTCAACCCATGAACGTCAACTTTGGCCTCTTCCCCCCACTGAGCCCAGCGCTCAAGGGTAGGCTCAAACGGAGGAGATTGGCGGAAAGGGCCTTGAAGGATCTGGAAACTTGGAGGGAAGCGATAGCGTAGGGCTTTTGAGGGATCAATTTCCCGGAAGGATTGGATGAGGGGTAAGGGTTTCATCCTCGCATTGGCGCTGGGCGCAGTGATCTACCTCGTTTTCGTCAGGCCTCTTCTCATTTCAGATGAGGCAAGAATCAGAAAGGGTGTAAAGGAGGGGGCCCGGGCCATCGAGGCCGAGGATTTGGAAAAATGCCTGCGGCACGTTTCGCTGTATTACAAGGACGAATATGGATTGACGTATCTAAGCGTTAAGGGGCTGTTAATCCGGATCTTCCAGGAGTTCGACGCCTTTGAAATTGAACTTGAAAACCTTCGGGTCACGTTACTCGATAAGAGGGCGGCTTTCGCAACCTTTGACCTCAAGGTTAAGGTGAGCTACACGGGGCAGAGGGCTTATCTCCTGGGATCTGTGGATTTCCCGAATCGGATAAAGATGAGCTTCGCCAAAGAGAGAGGCAGGTGGAAGGTAACCCAGGTAGAGGGGGTCGAAGTTCACGGTATCGGGCGGACATTGCCAAAGGTGGTGGGAAGATGGTTCGACAATCCTGTGTGAAGTGCGGCAAGAGTTTGCCGGAGGGGAGCCTAAAATACGTAGTGGATATCCGGGTTTATGCGGATTTCGATGGAGTACTGAACTGGCCCGAGGGGGACATCGAGAAGGAAGTGAACCGACTGATGGCGGAGATTGAGAGGATGGATCCCGGTGAACTGGAAAGGGATGTCTACCAGGAGATGGCCTTTCTCCTTTGTAAGAGGTGCAGGGATAGATTTGTAGAGGATCCCCTGTCCAGGGGTGAAGGGCCTTATCCAGCGGGAGAGGGACCCTCTCAATTTATCCATTAAGAGAAGGTTGTTAGTGTAATGAGGGCTTATGGATTCCAAGAGAGGGAAGAGGAGGGACTGGTTGTTGGATACCCATTGAACCGGATAACCAAGATGGAGGATACCATCCATCGGGGGATCACGATGGGCGTTGCGGTATGACTTTGATCAAGGGTTTTCATCGAAGGAAAAAGGATACGTGGGGCAAGCCGCTGACGGGGAAGATCGTCATCCTGGCCGTGGGAAAGGTCTATCCCAGGCTATTAGAGGGCTTGCAGGAATCCGTGGGGAAGATCTTTGGAAAAGAGGTTTGCATGGGACAGCGCTTGAAATCCCCTGATTATGCTTTTAACGGGAGGAGAAAACAGCATTTTTCATCGGCTATCCTTCTGAAGCTCAGGGAAGTCGAGAGGGGGGTTGGGGATCGGGTTCTCGGGGTGACCCAGCATGACCTTTATGTTCCATCGTTGAATTTCGTGTTCGGGGAGGCCGACCTGGAGAGCCGGGTGGCGATCATCTCCCTTCGGCGGTTGAGCCAGGAATTCTACGGTCTATCAGAGGATATGGAGCGACTTAAGGAGCGAGCCCTCAAGGAAGCTGTTCATGAATTAGGCCACACCTATGGGTTGGGGCATTGCTCCAATCCACTCTGCGTTATGCACTTCTCCAACAGCCTACTGGATACGGATATCAAAAAGGCCTCCTTTTGTCCACAATGCGAAAGGCGGTTTAAATAGTGGGGGAGATGCCTGTTTCCCGTCCTGTTCGCGTCAAGCCATCCAAGGGAAGCGAGCCAGAGGCGTTTGAAACTACCCTCTACGATCGCCTTGCCAAAGGGAGGGTTCAGTGCGATATTTGTCAGCGCCGGTGTGTTCTCTCGGAAGGAAGAAGGGGGTATTGTGAGACGAGGACCAATCGGGGTGGCCGCCTCTACTCCCTGATCTATGGGCAAGTATCCACGATTATGGTCTCTCCCATTGAGAAAAAACCCCTTTTCCACTACTATCCGGGCAGTGATTGGCTCTCGCTGGGGAGCCTGGGTTGTAATTTCAAGTGCCCCGGCTGTCATAATTGGGAAGTCGCCCATGCAAGGCCGGAAAAGGGAGAGAGACGCACTCACTATCTCCCCCCGGAAAGCGTTATTCAGCTGGCGAGGGATAACGGGTGTTTGGGAATTTCGTGGACGTACAATGAGCCGACGCTCTGGTTTGAATTTACCGTGGATTGCGCCAAATTGGCCAAGGAAACGGGGTTGAAGACCAACTATGTGACCAACGGATTTATCACGGCCGAAGCTTTGGATTTAATAGGGCCGTACTTGGATTCCTTTCGGGTTGATGTAAAAGGATTCTCCCAGGAGAGCTACCGAAAAATCGCTCACCTGGACCGTTTTGAGGGAATTCTGGAGGTGACCACTCGCGCCCAGGCGAAATGGGGCATGCACGTGGAGGTCATCTCCAACCTTATTCCCGGGTATAACGATGATATTGATGAGCTGAAAAATATCGCCGCTTGGATTCGTCGGTCGTTGGGAAAATCCACTCCGTGGCATGTTACCCGGTTTGTGCCCCATTTGGGCCTTTCCCATGTGCCTTCCACGCCGGTCAGGGTACTGGAGCTGGCGAGGACCATTGGTCTGGAGGAGGGCTTGGAATATGTCTATTTGGGTAATGTCCATGGACACTCGGCCGAGAATACCTATTGCCCCCGCTGTGGCAATCTCCTCATTCACAGGAGTGGGTTCATAATTCTGAGAAATGACGTCGCCGATGGCAGGTGTATCCACTGCGGTTTCAAAATATGGGGGGCCTTCGATTCATGAAGCATGGAGATATGGACCTCGTTCTGGTCGCTCCCCCGACGGTTGATGAAAAGGGGTTCGAGCTTTTTCTCGGCCAATTTGGCCGGAGGACATGGGTTCAATCCCAGCGCATCTCTATTGATTTAAGAGGTGTTACTTTCATCGATCCCTATGGAATGGTGGGGATTCTGGAATTTGGGTACTACCTTAGGTCACTGGGGAAGGAGGTTGTTTTACGGCTTCCCAGGTCAGAGGATGTTCCCAAATACCTGGAAAGAATGGATTTTTTCCGCTTCCGGTCGGGGCTATTTATCTTGGACCCTCCTTTTCTCGATCTTATGGAAAAGTACCACAGGAGTATCGCCTCGGATGTCCTCCTGGAGATCACCAGAATAGAGAAATCCGACGACATCCATTTCATCGTCGATCGAGTCAGGGATCGAGCTGGATCTATCTTGGAGGCTCACCTTCACTACGACGAGGGGGCAATTCATCATTTTATCGTGGCCTTATCAGAAGTATGCCAAAACATTATTGAACACAGCCAGAGCATCGGGTACGTGGGAATCCAGAAGTATTTCTATGCGAAGAGCCTCGCCAAGAACGTTGTGAAGATTGCCGTGATGGATTTGGGGATTGGAATCAAGAACTCACTATCGCCTCGATTCTCGTCGGTTTACGGTGAAAAATGGTCTGATTTGCTGGCCATCGAAAGGGCCCTATTGCACGGAGCATCAAGATATGAAGATGCTGGCCGTGGCCATGGTCTCACGGCTGTAAGGAAATTTGTACAGAGGTGGAACGGGAAGATTTCAATAAGATCGAGTACCGCCAGGTTCGCCGTCCTCCCGTCCTGGGAAAGGGGAACGAGGAGGCATTCCGGGGCCCCCTTTTTCCCCGGGACACAGATTAGCTTGCTCCTGCCCCAGATGGACGGATAAGATCTCCTCGTCCCTGGGTAACAACTGCGCTCCCTCCCGTCAGCGAATGGGGCCGGTTGTTCACATCTCCTTTAAACCACCTCCTAAGGGGCATCTGGTAAACTGTTGAAATTATCGGGTATTTTTTTCTTGACACCTGCCTTTTTTTATACTAAAATAAGTTCAATTGAAACAGTTGAATCACAAACCGGTTCAAGATGAGGGCAAAGGTTTACCATCTGGAGTCGTTTATCAGGGAGGCGCTGCTCAATGGGTCGGCCAATCTCGTGACGAGGGAAACCGGGGTGGTCATCCGGGAAAGACTGGAGCGGGAATTGATTGCAGAATCCGAACCTACGGCTGCGTTTTTGGATTTTTCAGGGGTTGAAGTCATCGATTACTCCTGTGCTGACGAGGTCATTGCAAAACTCATCTCTCGACTTCTGAGCGGTGAATATGGGGAAAAGTTCGTGGTCTTGGAGAACCTGTCGTTAAATCAGAGGGAGAATATCGAAGTAGCGTTGGAGAGAAAGAAGCTGGCAGTCCTGTACTTACGGGAGGGCGGGGGCTGGCAAGTCATTGGATTCTTAAATAACTATTTGAGGAAGACCCTAATTTCCGTGATGGGGAAGGGGAGCATCACATTGAGGGAGTTGGCCCGGGAGGACGGGATCGAATTGAATACTGGGGGGACGAGGTTGCTCAACCTTTATAAGAAGCGATTGATTTGGAGATCGGAGGAAATTTCAAAGGAGGGGGGGAGGCAATTCGCCTACAAATCGTTAACAGCCGTAAGGGGGTATTGAATGGAGAAATCGAAGGAGAAGAAAGTCATAAGCTTTGAGAGACCATTGATGCCCGAATGTAACGGTTGTATCTGGTATGAAACTGAGGGGAAGGGCCGGGATTGTCTCAATCGTAACAAGATGGTCTGTAAGCTTTACATCGAAAAGCTTTTCGAAGATCTGAAGGCGGGAACTCGCTGAGGGGATACCCTTTGAGCATCTATTGGAAGGACGCCTGAAGTACCGACAGCAATGAACGATCTCTTCGACTTTTGCCCCCCCATGGGCTGCTAGCCTTTTACCTTGAAATGCAATAGATCTCCCTCAAAAAGCCCTATCTTTTCCGGTGTGATTAATCCATGGCGGAACTGAGAAGAGAACCCGTAGCCCTGAGGTGGGTCGTTATCATAACGGGCGAGACCAAGGGTCCCAAGGACTACCTGGTCTTTAGGAAACCCTATAGGGAAATCGAGCCCGTCGAGCCGTGTCCCTTTTGCGCTGGTAACGAGGCCCTTACACCTGAGCAAATCCTGGCCATCGGGGGAGATGAAGAAGGGAAATGGGCGGTGCGAGTAGTCCCCAGCAAATTCCCCTTCTTCCGTATAGAAGGGGAGCTGGATAAAAGGCCCGAAGGGATGTATGACGTGATGAATGCCATCGGAGCCCATGAGATCATCATTGAGACGCCGGATCACGAAGGTGTTTGGGGAAGGATGGGATCGGATCACATTGAGAGGGTATTGAGGGCCTATAGGGAGAGGACATCTGACTTGGCGCGGGATCAGCGGTTTAGGCAGGTACTCATACTCAAGAATCATCCCGGTGTCTTCTACTTACACCCCCATTCCCATGTTCTGGCCATGCCGGTAATCCCTAGGAGAATTGACGAAGAGGTTGGGGGGACCCTGGATTACTTCAGGAGAAAGGAGCGGTGTATCTTTTGTGACATTATCAAGGAGGAGATTACGTCGGGCAAAAGGGTTATCGTTGAGACCGCTCACTTCCTCTCCTTCTGCCCCTTTGCCTCGAGATATCCCTTTGAAACCTGGATCATCCCGAAGAGACACTCACCCGATTTCGTCTCCGTCGGAGATGAGGAGATGCGGGATCAAGCTTCGCTCATAGGGACCGTCTTCGGCCGGCTCTTACGGGTATTACAAGACCCCCCTTTCAGTTTCGCCATCCATAGTTCTCCCGTCCAGGAGAAATACCCGGAGTATCACTGGCACATGGAGATTAGGCCGAGGATCGGGCTAAGGGAGGGCTTCGAGTGGGCAACGGGCTTTTTCGTGAACTCAACTCCGCCTGAATTGGCAGCGACCTACCTTCGAGAAGCCGACTGCACATGATACTATCTCCCGCCCCTCCTTTCCCTGAACAAAAATGGGGAGATCTAGAGGCCAGCAATTGGCCGGCTAGCCATCAGAAGGGCGGGTAACGGTGGGGAAAAATTTAACTATTTGATATTATTAAATTTTTTAAATTGACTATTTTGTAGGCAATGTGCTAATTTTTACGGATTTTAAAATATTTACATCCATAAGAAGTTAAGTTATCAACAGACTTTTCCACAATATTGTGGAAGACCCGGACCATGGATGGGGAAAACCCGGCCAACATTTTACTGGTCCACCAAGGAGGTGTGGGGGATTTCATCCTCTGCCTCCCCGCCTTCGGGGCCATTAGGCAGTGCTACCGCGGGGCACGGATTGAATTGTTGGGCTACCCGAGAATCCTCCAACTCGCCGCAGGACGGTACTATGTGGATAAAGGGAAGTCTATTGATGAGGTTGCACTCGGCTCCCTGTACCTGGAGGATAGCAACTTAGATGGCCCAACTTTTCGGTATTTCGCGGGTTTCGATCTTGCCTTCCTCTTCGCCCAAGATCGGGAGGGGATCTTCTCCGGCAATGTGAGGAGGGCAGGCGTTACAAAGGTCCTTTCCATCCCCCCCTTTCCCGAAAAAGGAGGAAGAATCCATGTTATTGACCACATGCTCTCCTGCCTTTGGTCAATGGGGATCCCCCCGGGAAGGGGGATTCCCAGGATCTTCCTTTCAGAGGAGGATAGACAGTTCGCTGAGGCATGGTTGGCGCAAAGGGGTGCGCTTGAGCCGGTGGAAAAAGGCTTGATCGCCCTTCATCCGGGCAGTGGAAGCCGAAAAAAGCTATGGCCCATTGGAAAGTTTCTCGAGCTGTTGTCCTGCATCACCGGTGATTTAGGGCTCAGTACGATTCTCTTTATCGGCCCTGCCGAAAGGGAATACTTGGGGAGCGGATTGGAACGGATGCGAGTCATGTGTTCCATTTCAGCCGATAACCTTTCTCTGATTCACGTCGCCTCACTATTGGAGAGGTGCCGGTGTTATATTGGAAATGACTCCGGCATGACCCATTTGGCGGCCGCGGTTGGGATTCCGACCGTTGCGTTGTTTGGCTCTACAGATCCGGGAATCTGGATACCTCGGGGGGAAAGGGTGGCTATCGTAAGAAAGGCGCTGGACTGCTCCCCATGCACGCGAGAGGAATTGGAGGGGTGTGCACAGCTGAGGTGCCTTGAGCTCATTGAGGTGGAAGAGGTAATTGAGAGGGCGACGTCCTTGATAAACCAGGGTGCATTACCCTCTCGAGTTGATGCTTTCGATGGGAGTTTACACTGAAGCGACATCTTTCAATGGGACTGGGCGTCAATTAGATGGTGGATCAGGGGGCCGGACGCTTTTCTTTGTTGCTTATCTGTGATATAGTGCCCAGGGATCCAGATTGAGAGCTGAAAGAAAGGGGGAAGATCGATGGAAGAGAAGAAGGTGGGCATGGTAATCAAGTACTTTGGAAAAATCAGTGTTGCGGCGATTAAGCTTTCCGATGATAGCCTGAATGTGGGGGACACCATCCACTTCCAAGGTCATACAACGGATTTCACCCAGAAGGTGGAGTCGATGCAGATCGAGAACCAGAATGTGGAGAAGGCGGATCCGGGAGCGGATATCGGGATCAAGGTCGGGGACCGCGTCCGCGAAAACGACGTAGTCTATAAGGTGATTGAATAAGGCATATGCGAATTCTTCCCATCATGAAGGACATGAAGGGGACGTGTTTTCTTTGTGGGGGACAGTCACGGGAGATATCTGAGGCCCTGAGGCTTTGCCTCCAATGTATTCGGGGCCACTTCCCTGAGGTGCTGCCCCGCATCGAGGAGGCGCATAGAGCTGCAAGGACCCCATTCGACCTACCCTCGAAACCGCCAAAAGACTCCAAAGGCGCGCCCTGCACCATCTGTTTCAATGAATGCCTGATTCCCGAAGGGGGGGAGGGATACTGCGGATTGAGGAGAAATCGAGGAGGGGTCCTGGAAGGGGTAACCTCAGAGGAAGGGAACCTGGCGTGGTACTATGATAGCCTTCCAACGAACTGCGTGGCTGATTGGGTTTGCCCCGGGGGATCTAACTCCGGGTTTCCTAGGTTTTCCTATACCAAGGGTCCTGAGTATGGCTATAAGAATTTGGCCGTCTTCTACCAGGCTTGTTCCTTCGATTGCCTCTTCTGCCAGAATTGGAGTTTCAGGCACAGAATTCATCAAGAGGAGAGGATCAGTGCGGGGAAGTTGGCTCAGTTCGTCGATGACCAAACGAGCTGTATCTGTTTTTTTGGGGGCGATCCTGCCACTCAGCTTCCCCACTCCCTTGAGACCTCACGGGTTGCCTTAGAACGATGTCGGGGCCGAATTTTCAGGGTTTGCTGGGAAACCAACGGCTCAACGAGCCTTTCCCTTTTGAAGGGAATGGCCGAGATAGCCTTCGAATCGGGGGGATGTATTAAGCTTGACCTCAAGGCATGGAGCGAGTCGGTTCATTTCGCCCTCTGCGGGGTGAGCAATAGGCGGACGATGGAGAACTTCAAGCATTTGGGCAGGTGGGTGAGGGAAAGGCCAGATCCTCCGTTTTTGGTGGCAAGCACGTTGCTCGTGCCGGGGTATATCGATGAGGATGAGATAAGGGGGATTTCCGAGTTTATCGCCTCAGTGAGCCCCGAGATTCCGTATGCGCTGCTGGCCTTCCACCCCCAATTCCATTTCGTCGACCTGCCAACCACTTCCCGATCGCATGCCCTGAGGTGTAAGGAGATTGCGGAGGAGTCAGGGCTGAAACGGGTCAGGATTGGGAACACCCGTTTGCTCAGGTAAGGACTATACCATGTCTGAAGGAGTTGGCAAAGGGTCTCTGAGCGCGAATTTATTGCGTAAATGGCCAAAACGTTTAGGATTTGGGCATTTGGATTTAGATATTGTTTAGTATTTAGTGTTTCGGCCCGCGACGAGCTCGGCCGAGTCGATTTAGGGTTTATTCCTTGTTTGACTGCAGCGCGACAACGCTGCAGGACCAACCCTGGGTTTGGTGATAAACGATGAGAACGGGCACTGCCTACCTCCCTCTCCATTATGGAAGGGCACCCGCCTGGCTCTTCCAACGGATGAAGGAGCTGTCTCGGGAGATAAGTCTGGTAATCATCGATCAGTTCGGTCCCCTGGAGATGTTGAGGAGGTTCTCCGATCCCTTCTGGTTTCAATCCTTCGGCTGCGTGTTGGGATTTGATTGGCACAGCAGCGGCTTGACCACCACCGTCTGCGGGGCGCTCAAAGAAGGATTGTTGGGGACGGAGAGGGATTCCGGTCTCTTCGTTGCCGGGGGGAAGGGAAAGGCATCGAGGAAAACACCCAATGAGATCAAGGAGTTCTGTGATCGGTTTTCCGTAGAAGGGAAAGGCCTCGTGTATGCGAGCAAAATGGCGGCCAAGGTCGACAGTGCAGCCCTCCAAGACGGCTATCAGCTCTATCACCACAGCTTTTTCTTCACCAAGGAGGGATCGTGGTGCGTTGTGCAGCAGGGAATGAACGAATATACGGGCTACGCCCGCCGGTACCATTGGATGGGCCATAACTTGGATAGTTTCGTATGTGAACCTCACTCGGCAATCTGCTGCGATCACCGCGACAAGGTCCTCAACATGGTTGCCAGGGAAAGTGATGGGGTCAGGAAGGCGAGCGCTCAAATCGCCTCGGAACATCCCGACCGGGTGAGGGAGGAGATTCAGAGGCTTCGGAACTTGGAACTTTCGCGGGAACATGATGTCGTTCTGGGGGACCGGGCAGCCAGATGGTTGATGAAGATCCTGGAGAGGATCCATGAACAACAGCCGGCCGACTTCGAGGCCCTCTTATCCACTCAGGGCGTTGGCCCAAAGACCATTCGAGGCCTCGCGCTCATCTCCGAGCTCATTTATGGGATCGGACCGAGCTTTCGAGATCCCGCAAAATTTAGCTTCGCCCATGGGGGAAAGGATGGACATCCGTATCCCCTGGACAGGGAGAATTATGATCGGTCCATCGAAGTCCTTGGGCGAGCGCTATCGGCGGCCAAGGTCGGTCGCACGGAGAAGTTGATGGCGATGAGGCGATTGGCATCCCTTGAGACTCGAGAACCCCCATCAAAGGAGTAGATATGCGGTTCATAGCCGATCTTCACATTCATTCCAGGTATAGCCGGGCCACCAGCCGAGACATGGAGCTGGAGGCTTTGGCCATTTGGGGTAAAAAGAAGGGAATCACCCTTATTGGGACGGGCGACTTCACCCATCCCACCTACTTTGCGGAGATCAGGTCGAAACTAGAACCCTTTGATGAGGGAATATATGTGCTCAAGCGTGGGGAGCGGGAAACGAAGTTCATGCTCACCGGGGAGGTGAGTAACATCTTCTCCCAAGGGGGGAAGGTGAGAAAGGTTCATACCCTCATCCTCGCCCCGAACTTATCGGCCGTTGAAGGCATTAACGATAAGTTGAGGGGTTTGGGGAAGCTGGGCTCGGATGGAAGGCCTATATTCGGATTTCCGGCCAAGGAGTTGGTGAAGATCATCCTCGATATCAGCGACGATTGTTTGGTGGTGCCGGCTCACGCGTGGACACCCTGGTTCTCGGTTTTTGGTGCCAATTCGGGGTTTGATTCCCTGGAGGAGTGCTTTGAGGAAGAGGTCAAGCATATTTTCGCCATCGAGACGGGGCTCTCCTCAGATCCCGAGATGAACTGGAGATTATCCATGCTGGATAACATTACATTGATCTCCAACTCCGATGCTCACTCTCCGAATCGATTGGGCAGGGAGGCCAATGTCTTCGATTGCCCTTTGAATTACCGGGAAATCACCCAGGCCATCAGGGATAAGGACCGCAGGAAATTCCTCTTCACCGTCGAATTCTTTCCCCAGGAGGGAAAGTACCACTTCGACGGTCATCGCAATTGCGGAGTGGCCTTTTCCCCTCCCCAGACCAGGGCCAATGACTACCTCTGCCCAGTCTGCAAGAGGAGGTTAACCGTAGGGGTGATGCACCGGGTAGAGGAGATGGCCGATCGGCCGGAGGGCTTTGTCCCTGGGAATAGCATTCCCTCTATCCACCTGATCCCCCTTGAAGAGATCATCGCGGAGAGCCTGGCCGTTGGCGTTGGGACAAAGGCGGTGGAAGCCGAGTATGAGCGGTTGATAAAGGCGGGGGGTTCGGAGTTCGCCGTTCTCCTGGATATGCCGCCGGAGGAATTGAAGCGCTTCACCACGTCGAGGGTCCTCGATGGGGTTGTTTGGATGAGGCAGGGGAAATTAAACATCGTTCCAGGCCATGACGGGGTATACGGGAAAATCCGTATCTTTTCTCGCGAGGATACGGGGGAGGGAGAGGTATCCCAGGAGCAGATGAGCCTCTTTTGAGGGGGCGGACTGGCGAAGATGGCAATCAAAATCGGTTGTTGCGGGTTTCCCGTAGCCAGGCAACGGTACTTTAGAGAATTCGCCGCAGTTGAAGTCCAGCAGACCTTCTACCAGCTCCCTACTCTTTCAACGGCTCATAAATGGCGGCAGGAGGCGCCAGACGGGTTTGAATTCACCGCCAAAGCATGGCAGCTTATCACCCATGAGCCTACCAGCCCGACCTATCGCCGGCTCAAAACGACCATTGCCGAGGATAAGAGGAAGAACTACGGATCCTTCAAGCCCACCGATGAGGTCTTTGAGGCCTTCGAGGCTACCGCTCAGTTTTGCAGGGACCTCGGAGCTGAAAAGCTTGTCTTTCAGTGCCCGCCTAGTTTCCACATGACATCTCAACACGTGAGCAATATCATGGATTTCTTTAGGCAGATCAAGGGCCAGGGTTTCACCATTATATGGGAACCCAGGGGAAACTGGGATGAGGAGGAGATCCGGGCGATATGCAGAGAGCTCGGTTTGGTACACTGTGTTGACCCCTTTCGAGTGGTGCCCGTTTCTGGCGGGGTTGGCTATTTTCGCCTCCACGGGTTGAAGGGATACCGCTATCGATACACCGATGAGGATCTCCGTGAGCTGAAGGCGAAATGGTCTAGGGGTGAAGCCATCTATTTCATGTTCAACAACATCTCCATGATGAAGGATGCCCATCGATTCCAGGAGTTGCTCCGAAGTGGATCCTGAGACAGAAGTCATGGAAAGGGAGATTCCGAGCGATTGGACGGGTCTTATCGAGGCCATCCACGGGAGAAAGGGGAGCGCTTTGGTATTGGGGGCATCGGACACGGGGAAGAGCACCCTTGCCCATTTCCTCGTAACCCGCTTGTGCGAGATGGGGAACGTGGTTGCCCTCGTTGACGCAGATATCGGGCAATCAGTTCTGGGCCCCCCTACCACCATTGGATTTGCCCTGTTCGAATCACCGCCGCCCACAATGGAGGATGTTAAGGCGACCGCCTCCTATTTCGTTGGTTCGACATCTCCCAAGGGACATATGTTGGAGATGTTGGTTGGGATTAAGAGAATCGCGGACCGGGCGACCCAGCTCCAGCCGGGAATTATCATCATCGATACGACGGGCTTCGTGGCCGGCGAGGTCGCTTGGGAGCTTAAGTTTCACAAGGTTGACCTGTTGAAACCGGCTCACCTCATTGGGCTTCAGAGGAGAAGGGAGATAGAGGGCCTCCTCAGGCCCCATCAATTTCGGCGGGATATGGCGATTCACCGTTTGAAGACCCCTGAGAAGGTGAGGATCAAATCACCGGAACAGAGGAGGTCCAACCGATCGAGCAAATTTGCCGCCTATTTCCGAGAGGTGAGGCTATATCAGAGGAGCTTGGGCGGGATAAGAGTAGTCAACCCCTTCAAGGTTCGCTACCGGGGCACGGGTCTGGATGGGGTGCTGATTGGGCTCAACGACGAGGAGAACTTCAACCTCGGCCTCGGAATCCTCGAGAACATGGATGTTCATCGAGGGACCATATCCTTTGTGGCGCCAGAACTGGATCCTGCTGAGATCCGCGTCATCCGCATCGGCTCCATCGCGGTGGACCTCTTCGGGGACGATAGAACGCATCAGCTTTGAGACCCCATCTTCCCCGCCCTTCAATCAACGGCCTAATCCGGATATTCCCGTGCCTCTTCCCTATGGAGGATAGCCTTTGGCCATAACCATCAGAGAGATCGAATGTAAGTCCATCTTGAATCGGTCCGGCATCGCCGATTACGCCCTAAACCCATATTTGGGGTGCGAGCACGGATGTCGTTACTGTTACGGGCGATTCATGATGAGGTATTCTAAGCATTCGGAGCCGTGGGGTAATTTCGTGGATGTAAAGGTGAATGCCCCTCGGGTTTTGATGAAACAGGTCAAACGGTGCCGAATGGGAAGGGTATTCGTCAGCTCCGTTTGCGATGGCTGGCAGCCCTTGGAGGGGAAGTACCGGATTACCAGGGCGTGTGTTGAAATCCTCTTGGCCAGCGGTTTTCCAATTACTATCCTGACTAAAAGCAAACTTGCGTCCAGGGATCTGGACCTCCTTGAGGGGAGACGGGAGGTCGAACTGGGCGCAACCGTTACCGCCCTCGATGAGGGGCTGCGAAGGATCTTTGAGCCACGGAGTTCCCCCGCCGAGGAGAGGCTTTTCCTTCTCGCGCAGGCTAAGGAGAAGGGCGTCACTACCTATGCCTTCTTGGGTCCCATCATGCCTTACCTCTTTGATACCGAGGAAAATCTAGGGGGTCTCATCGCGGCCTTCGGGGATGTTGGGGTGGATTGGATCTACGCGGACCTTCTCAACCCCCGGCCCGGCGTATGGGCCTCCCTTTTGCCAGTGTTGAGAGATCATTATCCCCATCTCATCTCTCGGTATAGAAGGGTGCTATTTAATCAGCGGGAGAGAAGACAGTACGAATTGACGCTTAGGGAGAGGATCTGGAAGGTGGGCCGTCTGTATCGCATGGAGGAAAGGCTCCAGTTTCTCTGGTAGCTTGGGAAGAGATCCATAGTGAGTTCACAGGGGCAGGCAATAGGTGGGAAGAGGATCTATAGCATCGGTACCAGCATACGATCTTTGGATGAGTTCATATCCCTCCTTCAACAGTATGGGATCGAGGCCGTTGTGGATGTCCGGAGCTTCCCCACGAGCCGGTTCGAACATTTTAAGGGGGATTCGTTCGAAAGGGGCCTACGAGAGGCCGGATTTTTCTATGTTTACCTGGGTGCTGAGCTGGGTGGATTTCGAAGAGGGGGCTATGAGAAATACATGGCGACGCCTCGCTATGGGGAAGGCCTGTTTAGGCTCATGGAAATCGGGAGCTCTTCCCCCACGGCATTCGTCTGTGCCGAGAGGTTGCCATGGAAATGTCACAGGCGATGGATCGGCCAAAGCCTGATGAGAGAGGGATGGGAAGTTATCCATATTGTGGATGAGAGGAGAACGTGGATACCGAGGAGTTGAGAAGAACCTCCTCATTAGGCTTTTCCGCCTAGGGCTTTGTCGAGGTTGAACGCGGCGCTGATCAGGGCTAAATGGGTAAACGCCTGGGGAAAGTTTCCCAACGCCTCTCCACGGTGGCCGGTCTGCTCGGCATAGAGCCCGAGATGGTTAGCGTAGCCGAGCATCTGTTCGAACATGAGCCTGGCCTCGTCGAGTCGCACGCTATCAACCTGTCCCGCCCTTGTCAGGGCTTCGACAAGCCAGAAGGTGCAGATATTAAAAGTTCCCTCTTCTCCTCCAACGCCATCGGCAGTCTCTCGTGGGTTGTACCGATAGACCAAGCTGTTGGAGACAAGTCCGCCACTGGCGGGGGATCGGTTTATGGAATCTAGGGTCTTGAGCATTCTTGGATCCGTCGGTGAGAGGAAAAACACCAAGGGCATCATCAGGTTTGCGGCGTCCAAGGAGTCGCTGCCGTAATGCTGCACGAACGCTTGGCGTTTCGAGCTCCAACCCCGCGTCATGATCTCCTCGTAGATCTGGTCCCGACACTTCAGCCAGCGGTGGCGGTCAGCGGGAAACGAACGCTTGTCAGCCAGGCGCAAGGCGCGGTCAAGGGCAACCCAACACATGAGCTTGGAGTAAATGAAGTGCTGTCGGCCACCGCGTACCTCCCAAATTCCCTCATCTGGTTTCTGCCAGTTCTCACATACCCAACCAACGAGGTGTCTTAAGTGGGTCCAGAGCTCATACGAGATGGGACTCCCGTACTTGTTGTAGAGGTAGACTGAGTCCATCAGTTCGCCGTAAATGTCCAACTGGAGTTGATTGTAGGCGGAGTTTCCGATCCGAATCGGTTGGGAACCCTTGTAACCCTCTAGGTGGTCAAGGGTTTCCTCGATTAAGGGTTGGTTCCCGTCGATTCGGTACATGATCTGCAGGGATCCGTCCGGATTGAGCTCGTGACTCCTGGCTTCCAGCCATTGCATGAACTGAGCGGCCTCTTCTGTGAACCCGATGCGAAGCAAGCCGTACAGGGTGAAGGCGGCATCCCGTATCCACGTGTACCGGTAGTCCCAGTTACGCTCGCCGCCCACAACCTCCGGAAGGCTGCAGGTCGGGGCCGCGACGATGGCGCCTGTTGGCTCATAGGTAAGCAGCTTCAGCAGCAGCGCGGATCGATGTATCATCTCCCGCCACCGACCGGTGTACGTGCATTTGGAGATCCAACGACGCCAGTACTCAACCGTCTTGATGACGACTTCTTCCGCCTCCCCTTCACTGAGGCAAGCGGCACAGCCGGCGCCTGGCTCGATTTCCTGGAGGATGAAGATCGCCGTTTGTCCCTCTTGTAGCGTGAACTCGCGGATAGCCCCATTTCCCTTCTGCTCTAAGAGGAAATTGGATGAGAGCCCCAGGCTGAGCTCTGGAGAGTAGAAGGATGCACCTTCCATGCTGATTTCCAGTGTGTGTTCATCCCGCCCGTAGTTGAAAGCCGGAAAGCATTCCATCTGGAAGGCCATGGTTCCCCGAACCATGTTGACGCGGCGGAACAACTGGTGTTTGTGTTCATCCCTTTCTCCGGGTTCGGGCGCTGTCATGTAGTCCGTGATCTCACCGACGCCGTCCGCCGAGAGGAAGCGTGTGATCAGAACATTAGTCTCCGGCCAATAGAACTGTTTGTACGTGATTTCCACATCGGTGGGACAGATCTTGAAGTGTCCTCCTTTCATGTGGTCGAGGATTGCCCCAAAGACGCTGGGCGAGTCAAAATGGGGAAAGCAGAACCAGTCGATCGACCCGTTCATCCCAACCAGGGCCACG
>CAYFXP010000110.1:0-4826 GCA_964346935.1 uncultured Syntrophobacterales bacterium | reverse complement strand
TTTCTCATACTGTTTGTCGGTTTTATCTCGGGATGCACCGGGGGGCAAACTCGATTGAGTGAGGTAAAACCGACTCACGTGTTGAATGCCGGTGACATACCACTTATTGACGCCCATAGTCAGGTTCACCATCGCTACGAAAACCTAGATGAGGTAATACGACTCATGGATCAGGGTAGGGTTGCCCGGACTTTCCTTTCAAGCAGAGGGCCGGTGACAGCGAAACAATTGATTTCCTTCGCCTCAAAATATCCGGGGAGGATAATCCCAGCGGTCAGGACAAAACACCGATTTTATAGGGAAAACGATGAGAGGTTTTGACAAGTTCCTCAAGCAACAGGCGAATATGCCCCAGTTTGGCGCAATGGCTGAAGTCCTCATGTACCATGCACAAAAGGGGTTTAGGCGCGTGAGGGCACCTCAGGTAATAGTTTACCCGGATGATGAGAGGGTATTGGTAGCGCTCAAGTACGCCATGAAGAAGAAGTGGCCGTTCGTGGTCCATATTGAGTTCAGGCGAGCGGGACTTCTCCGTGATGAATTTATGAAGGGGTTTGAGGCCTTACTTACCAGGTATCGAAAGCACCCTTTTGTCTTAATGCATATGGGATAGCTGGGTCATGCCGATGTCCGCAGGCTGATCGAAGCGCACGAGAATATCTATTTCATCGCATCTCATTCAACTTCCACCGGGGCAAGTCCTATTGCCGACGTAAAGGAATCCGAGGATCCCAGAACCAACATGTTTGATGGAGATCATCTTTCAGCGGGATGGAAGCAACTAATGATCGAGTACTCGGACCGTTTTATTCTGGGATTTGATAATGTTTGGCCAGAACATTGGGGGCAGTACTATCTTGATCAGATCAAGCTTTGGCGGGAAGCAATAAAGGAATTGCCGGTTGAAGTTGCCCACGCCTTTGCACATGGCAACGCGGAACGCTTGTGGCAACTGCCACCTTTAAAGTGAAGGAATGGAGCAAGAAAGTGGACAAATGAAGAAGAGCAGGGTCAACAACGGCCCTGCTCTTTTTAATTCAAGAGAGAGTGTCGAAAAACCACCACTTACCAAAAACGGTGGGACAAGAAAGCTAAATTGACGACAAATTTAAGATATAAATGAGACAAGCTAGGGATATTTTTCCGCCTCAGTGGGAAGAAATATCCAATTCACATTTTGGCTCCCACTTTTTCGACAGTCTCGTTAGGATTCGTTCCTCCCGTCCCGAAGGCCTGACTCGCTTCCCTTAGGAGAATACATCTTGAAGTGCCTGGCGAAAGAAGCCAGCACGGATAGAAGTTCGTTCGAGGCAAATACAGGCCTTACGTTTAAGGAAGCCGCTAGCTCGATTGACGACTGAAGGAGTAACGGATGTCTTAAGCGAAAAAGGAGCTTGACAACAGGCGGCCTCATAGAAGAAGTACTATTTGATTGACAGGGCTTTGCAAATCTGAGATCATAAAAATTGATCTCCGAGAAGGCTAAACCATCCGTGAGGGTGGGGCGGAAAGCCACGGGCCTTTGGATCTTCCCTGTAAGATTTACATGTGGCTTTTATCCAGTCGTTCAGTTTGATACGGAACCAGTAGCTAAGAAGCGGTAACGAAAACAAAATAAGGGTTCAAAGATAGCCGGGTTGCCGAAGGGAATGGGTGGCCCGGCTTTTTCATCGCTTGGCAGCTTGAAAGGAGGGGAAATGCCCGGGGAAAAGGATACCCTGCCTCAGACCCCAGCTTCTGGTGAAAAGCAGAGGCGGCCTGGGCGGTCCCTCAAACTCGTTGTCCTTCTGTGTGTGGTTTTTGGAGTTTTTCTATTTGCGATTATCTTCTTTATGAAGCCAGAGGCCGAAAGGCCTCAAATCGTTGGCCAGAGGGTAAGGCGTCCCATGCCGTCCGTTGAGAGGGAACAGAAGCCTGCGGCTCCACAGATCGCTGGAGAGATGGGGGTCCAGGAAAAACCGTTGGAAGGTGGGACACCCGGGGAAGAAGGGCTAATTGTATCAAAGTCTCCGGAAACCTCGATTCCCATCCCAAAAAGGGAGTTGGATGAGAAGGCGGTCCTTATAGGCGGGAGAGAGTTACCCGAGGCGCAAAAGATCACCCAAGTCTTCGTGGATAAAAGTGAGAGTGGGATCCAGGTACCCTTGATGGCAGATGGAAAGATAGGGGATTACAAATCCTTCACCCTAAAAAAACCCCCACGGCTGGTCATTGATGTCTGGAATGTGAAAAAGGAGTACCCGAAGAACCTCATCCAGGTCGACCATCCCCTCCTGAGCAGAGTTCGAGTAAGAAAACACCCCAAGAAGACCCGGTTCGTCTTTGATTCAGCTCGTCCCCGAGTGCCCCATTTTGAGATCAACAGGGCCGAAAACCGATTGGTCGTCTCCTTCGGTCAAACCGAGGGAGTTCCCCTAAATGAATGAACGATCGGAGAAAATTAATAATCAGAGCAACCAAACCCACAAGGCTACAGCAGGGAAAAGGGTTCAATGGTAATTTGAGAGTCCTGCGGACTCGCTAATTGACGAGAGGCTTCTGAAGGGAGACAGCCATATGGACGATATGTTAGTAGAAAGTATGCGTGATTTTATGGGGTCAAAGAGTACCGAGGAACTACTCCAAATCTGGCGAGAAAACGATAGGAGGAAATATGAAGAAGAAGCATTTGAGGCAATACGCCAGATACTCGAGGAACGAGGAGAAGCGATTCCACCTCAAATGCCGATGAGGAAGACACAGCCAATAAGGAAGGAACGGTCCATAGAAAGGGAACGTGCAGGGTTCTTTTCATTCCGCACAATGGTCAGCCCCCTCGTGATCAAAATCATCTATGTCCTTGGGCTGGTGGGTCTTACCAGCGGGGGTATTGTGATGATTGTGATAGGTTTGGATTTAATCGATTTGGGCATCGAAAAACTGGATTTTTTGGGCAGACAGATACCTGTTAACATACAAATATTCATAGGAATAGCACTGATCGTGCTTGGCAATCTCGTGTGGCGTTTCCTTTGTGAAAGCTGGATTCTGCTCTTTGGTATCCGCGATACACTGACTTCAATAGAAAGACATCTAAAGCGAGGAGAGGGGATGCCATAGATTTGGAGGGGGGCTCCCGGAGATATTTGGTGAGTTGCGATTTTACGAGAGCTTGCCTCGTTATCAGGAAATCTTGGAACAATGCCATAAGGAAGGATTGGTTTGATGGCGCAGCAGAAGACTTACCCGAGGTGTGGTCTAGTCTCTGAACGTGACCAGTATATTTGTCCTTATTGCTTTTTTAATTTTGTGACGAGTTTCCCTTCTCCAAGGAAGTTCCGATACAGGACGCGAAAAAAGAAAAGACAATTAGGAAAGAGAAAGTCAAAGACCTAGGGAGGTGATTCGGTGATCCGAGGGGGCGAGGGTGAATAAGACGGGTTGAAAGAAGAAGGAGAGACAAATGCCTGTTTATTACAAGTGCAAAATTTGTGGCGGTGAACATCGTTCTCCAATTCCCATTGATGACAAAAGGGCATTTGATAGTAGCACCTTGATGACCATTAGCTTTCGATGTCCTGTAAAGGGGGGATCGGCCATATATGACAAAGAGGATATGTTCTGGAAAGACTAAACCCGGTGGAGCCCATTAGTCAGGAACGGACCGAATCGTCAATTTTTCGCATGGCTCGCGCCAGTTGAGAGGGGTAAATCTGCAATGCAGACTCCAGCCCCCTTCCTGGATTGAAGATGAAGTGAAAACGCCCATTGCGGAGGGTATTAGTGCGATGCTGAAAAAATATCTCCATCCCTTGCTTTTATCCTTGACCCTCCTTCTTCTTCTAGGGTGCGTGTGTGTCATCTCTAAAGAGGTCAGAAGGGAGGTCACCAAGGATCTGAGTCTAAGGGAAGTGATGAAAGATCTCGATGCCTATAAGGGAAAGGTGGTTCTCTGGGATGGGGAGATCAACGAGTCCAAGAACTTAAAGAAAGGAACGCGGGTCGTCGTACTCCAAAAGGATCTGAATAGATGGGGAAGGCCCAAGGAATCGAACAAGAGTCAGGGAAGGTTTATCGTGCTCTATCCGGGCTACCTTGATACGGCTATATACCGGAGGGACAGGGAGATCACTGTAGCTGGAGAAGTTATCGGGCAGGAAGTACTGCCCATAGACGAATATACCTATCCAGTTCTATCCCCCCGGGAGATCCATCTGTGGAGGGAGGAGAGGAAAGCCAGATATCCCTACTACCCCTATCCCTGGTGGTGGTATTACCCTTACTGCTCTTATCGTCGTTGGTATCGGTATTATCCATGGTATCCATATTATTCCTGAGGGCAGAAGAGGACTTTTAATTAATTTCCTTAGAAAACAAGAATGAACTGCCCATTTGGATTGGCGTATTACTATGTGTCCTGAAATTATTTTGTCGGGGTATGGCGTTAAGCAAGTATGTGGAAGTTGCAGATACCCGGAGGATTGATTCCAAAATGGGAGAAGATTTGGGTTCTCGAGGGAAGCAAAAAGGTGGGATGTTAATGTTCCGAAGGTTCTCCTTGAAGAAGTATGCAAACACGAGTTGAGCAAACGAGTGGGTTTAAATCAAGAAGGAGGGACTATCTATGAATGGTCGACTATATGAAAAAACGGCATGGAAGATGGCATGCGTCTCTTTATTTGTGTTGTGTCTTGCGCTGGGGGGCTGCAATTCAGTAGGAAGAGACGCGGAAGCAGCTCAGAGCAGGATAATTGAAACTTTTACCATCGAGCCAAATAGTTTCTTTCTCCTCGCCGATTCAGCACCGAGTATCGTCGTCAGTGATGGAACGACTGAATATGTCCTGA
>CAYFXP010000109.1:0-7433 GCA_964346935.1 uncultured Syntrophobacterales bacterium | reverse complement strand
CATCTCACGGTTTGTTGCCTCCCCGTGCCCCGGATATGCTCGTCGTCCGAAACGGGCAATTGACGACAGGGGACTTTCACCCCATTAGACTTGCAGCCTTGTCGGCTGCTCCGTTCGCTTGCGCTCATCTCCCTGATCCCCACCTGCCACGATCCTCAGCCGTGACTTTTCCTAAGTGCTCACCACCCTGGCTCCTGACCAGAGCAGCTTTAGGCGGCTTGAAGCCTGCTCCTGCAAGCCGGCTCCGAGGGGCGCTCCCTCATCTCTTGCGCAGCCTCGTGGCGCACTTTCAAAGCTAATCGATAGATTTGGCAGAGAGGGAGGGTGATCGATAAGGGGATCAGGGTCCAGCCTTGAATTGTTAGTTTTTCCCATCTGGCCCAGGGTTCGGTTTGCAGAAAAGAGAGCTTTTATGTTTTCTGGCGGAACGGGTAGTCTCTGTCAACGGTTCATATGCCTGGCTTATCCCGTGAGGAAATCGGGCCGGCTGTATTCCGGGTTGGGATAGGTATAAAAGCCCTTATTGCTCTTAATACCAAGCTCCTTTCGTTCCACCATGGCCTTAAGAGCCTCGGGAGGATGGTCTCTGGAGTCTCTGGATTCCCTGTAGTAGACCATCTCGATGTCGTAGACTACGTCGAGTCCAACGGCATCCATTAGGCCGAAGGGTCCCTGAGGCATCCCTGAGAAGATCATCCAGGCCCGGTCAATATCCCTGAAATCGACAAACCCATCCGCCCACATATAGAGTGTCTCGCGTTTGATCGCCCTCCACACCCTGTTGAAGCAGAAGCCAAGGATCTCCCTTTTCACCATTAGGGGGACACACCCGATGGAGCGAACCCATGCCTTGCCGGCCTCGATCGTCTCGGCCTTTGTCCTTGTTCCTCCCATGATATCGACCATGTTTAATCCCATAGCCGGAGAATAGAAATGAACGTTCAAACACTGTTCGGGTCTTTTGGTGGCGCCTTCGATCTTCGAAATCGGTATGGAGGAGCTGTTTGTTGCAAGGAGGGCCCATCGAGGGGCCAAGGCGTCGAGCCTTTCGAAGACCTTCCTTTTCAGCTCCAGGTCCTCTGAAACAGCTTCAATTACGAGGTCGACATCTTGAAGTGCTTCTTCCAGATCCTTGGAGAACTTTACCTTACTGGCACAATTTTCCCATCCCTCCATTGGGACGATCGGCTCTCTTCGTGAAGCCTTCATAGAGACCTTCAGGTTCTGTAGCACCCTTTTGAATGACCCCTCATCGGTGTCATAGGCGGAGACCTCGTAGCCAAAGAAGGCGGCCAAGATAGCGATTTGAGTGCCTAAGGTCCCGGTACCGACGACGGCAACTTTCCGGATCCTCTTTTCCATCTTTCACTCCCCCGTTTATCCTTCAATTACTGGAGGCATTCTTTTGAAGATTTAACTCCTTTATTTCTTTTCCTGATAAAGAACCTTTAAAAGCTGGATCAATTTCCTATCTCTTTCCTTTTCCTTCATGCCTTTTAGAGAATCATCTTGATATTCGAAAAACCCACTCCCCGTTTTTTGGCCTAAATGCCCCCTTTCAACCTTCTCCTTCAGGATTTTCTGTGGCCCTAAAGAATTATCGAGAAATTTATAAAGATGCCTTATTCCCTTATACCACAGGTCTAATCCTCCTAAATCAGCGGTCTCCAGGGGTCCGATAGTCGCTAATCTGAGCCCGAAGCTCCCCTTTACCGCCGTATCAATCTCCTCTGCCTGCGCTACACCCGCCTCCAGCAGAGAGAGGACCTCCCTGAACATAGCGGTCTGTATTCTGTTGACCAAAAAACCGGGCACCTCCCTTAAGACCTTTACGGGCTCTTTACCTATTCTCCTCAAGAGGCTCACCGTTACATCAAAGGTTTCCGGTGACGTAAGTTCCCCGCTGACCACCTCCACCACCGGGATTAAGTGTGGGGGGTTAAACCAATGGGTAATGATGAGCCTATCCTTATTATTCACCCACTTCCCTATTTCCGTAATGCTGAGCATCGAGGTATTGCTTGCGATGATTGTATCTTTGCCGGTGGCCGTGTTTATTCTCTTAAATACCTCCTTCTTCAAATCCAAGTCCTCGGGTACAGCCTCTGTTACGAAATCCGCCTCGGCTACTGCCTCTTGTAGGTCAGTGGTCGGTTTTATTCTCGACATAATACTATCGATTGCCTTCTCCTCCCCCAGGCCCATTTCGATAAACGTCCCGAGATTGGAGGCAATCCTTTCCTTAGCCTTCTGCAGAATTCCCTCATTCAAGTCGTTGATCGTAACCGAACATCCTCCCTGGGCGAACACTTGTGCAATACCGTGTCCCATTAAACCCGAGCCGATAACGGCCACATTCTCAATTCTTCCACCGACAATCTGTTTGTTTTCTACTTCTTTCCCCATAACCTCTCCTTTAACACTGGTAAGATCCCCTTCCTGAAGGCCAGGACCGAAGATATGAACAGTAAACCCATGATCAAATTCCAGTTCTCCATCCATGCGCTCAACAGGTTCTTGAGATAGACGATGAGCATGGCCCCGAATATGGGACCGTAAAGAGTACCGATGCCCCCGACCAATGTCATGATCACCACATCGCCGGAGGTAAAGATGGAAAGGGTATCAAGGGGAACAAAATTCAGGTGAACGGCATAAAGCCCACCCGCCAAACTCGAGAAAAAGGCGGAAGTCATGAAGGAGATGACCTTAAAATTATCCGTGTTATATCCAATGCTCTTGGCTCTATCCTCGTTTTCCCTGAGGGACTGAAGGACCCTCCCGAAAGGGGAGTTTACTATCCGGAATGCCACCAACACAGAGAGGGCGAAGATTGAAAAGATAAAATAGTAGAAAAGGAGCTCCGAGTTGAGATCGAAAGGACCTATGAGCGGTCTGGGTACACCATGGAGCCCGTTGTCGCCACCAGTGAGGCTGGTCCACTTGAAGGCGATAAAATATAACATCTGGCAAAAGGCCAATGTCACCATGACAAAATAGATCCCTCGCCTTCTGATACTCAAAAATCCAACGATAAAAGCCACCGGCAAACTTATTGCAATGCCCGTGGCGAGCCCCAGAAAGACGGAAGGAATCCATCTAGTCAAGACAAGACCAGTGCCATAGGCCCCTATGCCAAAAAACATGGCGTGCCCAAAGGAGAGGAGCCCAGTATAACCGAAAATTATGTCGTACCCCAATGCAAAGATGGCGAAAATCAACATCTCGCTCGCCAGGGCATAGTAAGGGGTAAGAAAAGGGAGTACCAAGCAAATGGGGATAATAACAAAAACCCACCATTTATGTTTAATCATTGGCATGCCCATGACGTTTATTCGAAGAACTTGGCTCGCCCGAAAAAGCCCCTTGGCCTAAGCAACAAAATAAGAGCCATAAAAATAAAGACCAAAGTATTGGCCACAGGGGGCCAAAAAATAACTCCCAACGTGATCAGTTCACCAATGATAAGTCCCCCCAGTATGGATCCCACGATTGATCCCATCCCACCGATAATAACCACCACAAAGGTTTCCACCAATATACTTCCCCCCATATAAGGGAAGATGTTCTGAACAGGAGCAGCCAAAACCCCGGCCAAGCCAGCCAGAGCAGCCCCCATCCCGAAGACCAAGGTGAATATTCTGGAGATATCGATCCCCAGAGCGCTCACCATCTCACTGTCATCCGTCCCAGCCCTAATGATAGCCCCCAATTTGGTCTTCGCCAAAAAAAGCCACATACCGATGGAACATATCATTGTTATCAATATGATGAAAATCCGATACCTGGGGAAGATGATAAAGCCGAGGTCTAGAGATCCCACAAAGGTCCCTGGAGTACCAAATGGCTTGCCTATAGGGGTGTATATTATGCTGACTACCTCCTCTATACACAACATGACTCCAAAGGTTAAAAGGAGGTTGTAAAAATGGGCAAAGGCATAGAGTCGGCGGATCAAGGTGGCCTCAATGAGCATGCCGATGATCCCCACGATTATAGGCGAGAGGATGAGGGCCAGCCAGAAGCTCTGGGCAAACACCTGACAGATGGTATATGCTGCATAGGCCCCCAGCATGTAAATGGCGCCATGGGCGAAGTTCACCACCCCCAGCATTCCAAATACTATGGAAAGCCCCAGAGAGAGGAGAATATAAAATGAGCCCAGCATAAGGCCGTTAAAGAGCTGGGCGAAAATATATTCAATATCCATGACTTAAGTATCAAAGGGGGGGAGGAAAGAATTCCTCCCCCTTTTAGTATGGTGTTTTCAAAATTTCCTCCCGAAAAACCCCACCGGTGGATGGGCTTTCTCAGGGGGCAAAGTCCCCACGATCTCGAAGAAGGCCTCCTTCTCCTTGACCTCCCCCGGTCTCTTTACCCGCAGCAGATAAGCCTTCCCCACCTGGAGGAGATCTTCAGCCCTGACATAGCCGGGGTTGGCGAAGAAATCTCGGAAGGTATGTCCCTTAAGGGCCTTTATCACAGCCTCGGTATCTTTGCTCTTCGCCCTCTTCACCGCCTCCAGATATTGCCACACAGAGCTATAAACGGCAGCGGCCATAAAGTGGGGCCTCTCAGCAAATTTCTTATAGAACCTATCGGCGAAATCCCTCGCGCCAGGGGTATCCACCTGCCAGTTCCATGAAGCAGCTACGTAGTCGCCGGTAAAGGTCTCTATCCCCGCGCCCTTGATATCTACCTCGAAGAGCAGCGCATGGACTATCTTCACTTTCTCCTTCAGCCCGTATTCAACGGCTGCTTTTGTGGAATTGGCGGCATCCTTCCCCACGTTCAGGAGCACCAGGACATCGGGGTCGGCCTTTTTCGCCTTGAGGATATAGGGACTGAAGTCTGCCGTTCCCAAAGCGACCATATCGTTGCCTACGTGGACTCCGCCCTCCTCCTTCAACGCGGCCGTGAAATACTTGAGCAAATCGTGTCCCCAGGCATAATCAGCAGTTATGGTGTACCACCTCTTGCCCAAATGCCTTGCCCCCCAGCGGCCTACTGTCGTGGCCAGCATGTAGTCGTTGTAGTTCCATTTGATAGTGTAGCGATTTTTGGCAATAAGGTCGCAGGTCCCAGCGGATGTGGAGATGAAGAGCCTCTTATGCCGGAGGGCCTGATCTGACACAGCCAGGGCAGCCGCGCTGTTGGGACAAGCTGTAATAACATCAACCTTGTACTTCTCATAGAGTTCCTTTGCCCTCTCATTGGCAAGACCGGGGTTGTAGGCATGGTCCTTGATGATGAGCTCTACCTTCTGCCCCAAGACCTCCCCATAGTCCTCAACCGCCATTCTACCTCCATATTCCTCACCTTTTCCTATGACAGCCAGCGGACCAGAGAGGACGGAGATCAAGCCGACCTTCACCGGCTCCTTCCCCATGGCCACAGATGAGATAACAAAAAGTGAAATAACAGTCAGCAAGATAGCCTTTTTCATGGCAAACACCTCCTTTGGTCATGATTGGTTAAGAATGCTTCCGTTACTGGAACCAAGAAGCATTATGCGAAAAATGTCCTCACCCCCTTTCTCCTCATATTCCCAAGTATTTCTTTTTCACCCCCTCTCGCTTCATAAAATCATCATTGTCCCCCCCGTACACGATCTCTCCATGGGACAGGATATAATGCCTGTCTGCTACCCTTGTGGCAAACCTCGTATTCTGCTCCACAAGCAATATTGTTATCCCGGCCTGCCTTATCTCCAGCAATATGGTCTCGATCGCCCTTATCAGTGAAGGAGCAAGGCCTTCAGAGGGTTCATCCAAGAGCATCAACTCCGTCTTCATCCTCAAAGCTCGAGCGATTGCCAGCATTTGTTGCTCCCCCCCACTCAGCTCAAATCCCTTGTGTTTGTTCCTCTCCTTCAATATGGGAAAGAATTCGTAGATACTCTTTAACTGCCAACCAGCTTCCGCCTTTTTCTTGACAGGGAGGTTCAAATTTTCCCATACTGTCAAACTTGGAAATATTCTTCTATCATCTGGGACAAAGCCAATCCCCTTTTTGGCAATCGCATAGGGCTTTAATCCGATAATATCCTTGCCTTTGAAAAGGATCCTTCCAGCTCTTGGCCTGATTAAACCCATGATGCTCTTAATAGTTGTAGTCTTCCCCATACCATTTCTCCCTAGCAGGGTTACCACTTCCCCTTTCCTCACAAAAAAAGAGATGCCCTGAAGGATATGACTGTCACCGTAGAAGGTATGAAGACCCTCAATCTCCAGCATCAGTAGTCTCCCAAATATGCCTCCTGTACCCTTTGGTTTCTCTGTATCTCGTCAGGACTCCCCTCCGCTATCACCTCGCCTTGATGCAGGACAGTAATTACATGAGAAATGGAAAGGACGACGTCAATGTTGTGCTCAATCAACACAATGGTTACTTGAGCAGATATGTCCCTGATAACATCGGTTATTTTGGAGGTCTCATCCTCCGCCAGTCCAGAAGTGGGTTCGTCGAGAAGGAGGAGTTGAGGATCTGTGGCTAAACCAATCCCAATATCCAAGATCCTCTTTTCCCCGTGCGAGAGATACTTGGCCAATAGTTCAGATTTATCTGCTAGACCAATTCTTTCTAAGATCCTTCCCGCCTTTTCCTCCAGATGCCCGAGTCCGTTTAATGACTTAAGGAGATGATAACCTATCTTTGTCCTAGACTGAGCGGCTATCCTTATGTTTTCCTTCACGGAAAGTTCGGGAAAGATGCTAGTGATCTGGAAGGAACGTCCGATTTTCATACGAGAAATCTTATGAGGGGAAAATCTGGTTATCTCCTTCCCCTTAAAATATGTCCTCCCAGAGCTAGGGGTGTGAAAACCGGTTAGGAGGTTAAAAAGCGTGGTCTTGCCCGCCCCATTGGGACCGATAATGGAGTGAATGCTGCCTTCCCTGATCTTCAGATTCACGCTGTTAACGGCCTGCAATGCCCCAAAATTCTTTGAGAGATTTAAGGTTTCTAAAATTGGCTGCATCGCATAATCATCTCGACGGTAAATGTAATATCCCCCTGGCCTCTTCGGGGGTGGCGATCTCGCGATCGAGCTCCCTTGCAATCCTCACTATCTTTTCAACCAGGTCAGCATTGCTCTTCGCCAGCTTCCCTTTGGAAAGGTAGATATTATCCTCAAAGCCAACCCTCACATTGCCCCCCATTATGAGGGCAACAGTGGCCATTGGAAATTCGTTCAAACCCACTGCACATACGGACCAGGGAGACCCTGGGGGAATACATCGGCTCATATGGACGAGATTGTCCATGGTAGCCGGTATCTGACCCAGGACACCCAGTACAAACTGAAAATAGAGGGGCTCTTCCAATACGCCAATATCCCTTAAGAATATACAATTATTGATCATACCGACATCGTAGCATTCCAGCTCCGGCTTGACCCGATTTTCCCTCATGATGTTGGCCATATTGACTAT
>CAYFXP010000108.1:0-12606 GCA_964346935.1 uncultured Syntrophobacterales bacterium | reverse complement strand
AAGGAGTTCGAAGACCTGAAAAAGAGGGTTGAGGCCCTGGAGAAAGGGAAAAAGGCCGGCCAAACGTCTGGTCGCAAAAAGGGAAAAAGATAGTCTTCCATGGAATTCCGTTCAATCAGAAATCTCCAGCGATTCAAGGAAATCGTAACCGTTCTCCTCAGGTACGGTTTTGACGAAATCGTACAGCGCCTCCATTTGCCCGGGGGAATGATTTTCAAACGGATTGTCAGGGTTGAAAAAGACTTGAGTACTGGGGAGAGGATCCGGCGCGTTCTGGAGGATTTGGGCCCGACCTTTGTCAAGTTCGGCCAGATCGCGAGCATGAGAGCCGATCTCGTGCCCCCGCCCTTTCTTTCCGAGTTGAGAAAGCTCCAGGACGATGTACCCCCTGTGGATTTTTCCCAGATCGAGGCGGTAGTTGAGGGGGGGTTGGGGAAACAACTCGATAAGGTTTTTTCGGCCTTCGAAACGAGCCCCGTTGCGTCCGCTTCTCTGGCACAGATCCACGAGGCGGTGCTGAAAGAGGAGGACCTTCCAGTAGTAGTAAAGGTTCAGAGGCCTCATATTCGGCGGGTGATTCTTTCCGACATGGATATTCTCGGCTTCGTGGCCGAACGGATCCATGAACATATGGATGCCTATCGGACTTTCGACCTACCCAGTCTTGTAAGAGAGCTGCGAGATACCCTCCTCAAGGAGCTAGACTTTTCCAGGGAGAGCCGCAACATTCGTATCTTTCGACAGAATTTTGTTGATAATCCCCACATCTACGCCCCGACCGTCTATGAAAAATACTCCACGCCGACCATTCTAACCCTGGAGCGTATTGAAGGGGTCAGAGTGGACGAGATCAACCGAGCCCAAGCTGACCGCTCCCAACTGGCGAGATGGGGTGCCCGGGCGGTGTTGAAACAGATCCTTCTCGACGGCTTTTTCCACGCCGATCCCCATGCGGGGAACATCCTCATTATGCCAAACGATGTCATCTGTTTCCTCGATTGGGGCATGGTGGGTACGCTTACTCGGGCTATGCGATACGAGCTCGGCGATCTCTTCGTCGCTCTGGTCGAACGGGATGAGCAACGAGTTGTTAGAAGCTTGCTCAAGATGGCAATTTTCGAGGAACCCGCTGACACGCGAGTTCTCGAGAAAGAAGTCTTGGAGATTCTCAACACGTATCAAGAGGACATTGTAAATGTTGGACAATTACTCCTGGAGATTATGGAAAGGCTCAGGAGCCACAAGATTCAAGTGCGAAGCGATTACACCTATATGAGCCGGGCGGTTCTGGCTGTTGAAGGAACGGGAAAGCTCCTTGATCCCTCCTTCGACATTTTCGAGGAGGCAAAGCCCCTCGCCGGGGAGCTCCTCGCTGAGCGGTGGAAACTCGAAAATATTGGGAAGGCCTTGAGGGCTGATCTTATCGGCCTGGCCGATCTCCTCAGGGACTTCCCTGCTCGCGTGGGCCGTCTCCTTCGGTGGGTTGAGCGCGGGCGTATCTCGATGACCGTGGATCACCGCGGTTTGGATAGATTGAGCGAGACGCTCGACAACATCACCAATCGGATCACTTTCGGCATTATTATCGGGTCCTTGATCATAGGCTCCTCCATGATCATCACCACGGGTATCAAACCCCTGCTTTTCGGCTACCCGGTGATCGGCATTTTGGGCTATCTCTTCTCGGCAATTCTCGGAATATGGCTGGTCTTTAACATCATCAAGAGCAAGAAATTTTAGCCTTGTGCTTGGAGGATATGTAAGGTCCAACCTCGCCGGTTGATCCCCTCCGTTCCTTGATGTCTTCTCACATCTTGGCATTCCGTTGCACAGGCCAATTTCTTTTCCCATTCCACTGTCATAACGCCCACTTCTTCTGGTTTTTTTTGTCCTACCGCTCTCCTCGGGAAAAGACCAAGGACTTTAACCTAGTCCAAATCTCGTAGAAAATAGCTAAACCTGAGGGGGAACCCATCAGGTAATCAATTATGGGCTGCGTAACCAGCAGCACAACTCACCGACCATAGAGGCATCAGATGATGCACGACCTTGGGCTACTCCCCCAATGCACTGGCATAGAAATGTCTCGAATCCCGAAACAACTTCCCGAGGGCGTCCATGTGAGTGTAGACCATGTGACCGGCCTCATAGTGTTCAATGGTGATATTTGACCGCTGTTGCCCGAGCCACATGTGGCTGACGGTATATTTGGCCGCAAAATACGGGGTAGCGAGATCATATAAGCCTGAGGCGATGAGCACTTTGAGATTCCCATTTACCGCGAGCGCGTCTCTCAAGGTATGTGAGACGTCGATAAACCCCTGGTTCATCTCCAGCCCAGAGCTCCAGTCCCAAAGTTTATTAACCTCCATATTCAAGAATTCGTAGACCAGGTCACTCTCGAATTGGAGTTCTTCTCGAACATAGGCGTTCATGGCACCAGAGAAGGGGCCGTATAACGAGTCAAGGGAAGGATCATAGAGAAGCCATGGCCTTGTGGGGTCCGGATCGATCCCGGTAATGGTGCTATCCATCCTTCCGACCAGTCGGCCCTCCTTTTCTAAAAGATTTCTCGTGAATTCCATCCAATCTATTCTGAAATTGTGTCTCTCTATAAAATCCCCCGAGAGTCCGATGTACGCGCTTATCTTTTCCACAAGCTCATTTTTTTCATTCTCATCCAAATCCTCGCCTTTTGCCAAAGCGGCGACATAGGTATTCAGGCAGAAGTGTTCGACTTCCTCCAGGAGATCCTTCAGTTTGCCGCGCTTCGCTTTCTCGGAGAGCAATTTATGATGCCACGCCGCAGCGGCATAGGTGGGAAGAAAGAGAAGATACGGGAGGTCATTTGAAGGGTGGAAGAGAATGGTATCGAAATCGAGCACGGGTGAAACCAAGACGACCCCGTTTAGATCAATGCCGTATCGTTGGTGGAGGTACCAGGTGAGCCCCGATACCCTGGTTGTTCCGTAGCTCTCTCCCACCAGGTACTTGGGTGACATCCAGCGATTGTTTCTGGCCAGATAGAGTCGGATAAATTCAGCAACCGATTCGATATCCTGCTGAACGCCATAGAATTTCTTGTTCGTCTTTTTGTCGGTCGGCACGCTTCTGCTGAATCCCGTTCCTATCGGATCGACGAAGACAAGATCGGTGAAATCAAGCCATGTATAGGGGTTTTCCCCATACCGAACCGGAGGCGGCAAAGCCTTACCATCATCCCCGAGCTGGATGCGTTTGGGCCCCAAACCACCGAGGTGTAGCCACACGGAGGCTGCACCTGGCCCCCCGTTAAAAGCGAACGTGATAGGTCTTTGTGACCTTTCAGGGTCTTGAAGGGTGTAGGCCACGTAGAAGAGACGTCCCTTTGCGTCATGTTCCTCTCGTTCGATGAAGAGCTCACCAGCAACGGCAGTGTATATCAGCGGGTTTCCGTTAACGGTTATGGTGTGGGTTGTCTTAGATGATTTCTCCTCTTCCCCTTCTTTCAGAGTCTCCTTCTTCTCTTCCTCCCCCCCCCCCCTCTTCCCTTCCCCCTCCCAACCCCCACCCCCCCTTTTCCCTTCCCCCAGAGAAACACCACCGTGCAGAAGAAGAACAGCCACAATTATCAAACACTGGGGTAAAATTAGTGTTGTGCGAATTCCCTTCATGCTGCTACTCCGTTCCCGTATTCTGTTTTCTCAATGCTCACCGCGTGGTTTGGTCGTGCCCTCCTGCGGCTAACGAATTGAAGCGCGGTAATATCCATTGTTATTAAAGGCTGCTTTGAGGATTAATTTCCGGTAAATTGGCGGGTGAAATAGTTCATATTACGGCTTGGGGCTTTTTTCCGCTCCCGCCACCACGTCTCTATATTTCTCGTGGATAAAGTTCTTATCGAACTCCCACTCTTCTCTCAACATGTGCTCTTTCTCCTCATCGGTGAAATATTCCATGCACGGAATAAAAAAATGTCTGTCCTCTTTCTCTATGTGTTTCGGATAAAAAACAACGAGTTCTCTCGTGAAATTGACAATATCCTGGGCTGCCTCCTTTTCGCCATTTACGTAGCGTACATTCGCCTCCACGAGTTTTTTCGTCGTTTCTCTTCCCCAGCGATGTTCTTCGATCAATTCTTCCATTATTCGCCTGTGTTCCCGTTGAAGATTTTTCTTGTTGAGATCGCGAAACAGGATATCCTCTTCTTTTCCATGGTGACATTTATCCGCGTAGGTTTGTATGAAGTCCACCGCCACGCCGATAAGATGTGGATTGAGATTATCGCCTTTTTCGGTGTTGATGAGCTCCTTCCTCATCACCTCGATCATGCGTTCAATGAGCCTGTGTTCGATCATCAAAGGACCAACGGGCATCATAGCAAAATTTCTCCGCAGTTCTTCAATGCGAGATAGCTATCCTTGACCTCCTCGAGAATTCCCAGGTAGGATTCAACCCCGGAAATGGTATAGATCCTCAGCGTCTTGCCCACGAAATTGTGCAATAGATCTTTCATCTGAATTCCCTCCCGTTGCATTCTGGCCGAGACCCCGCCGACCGAGGATGCGCAATGAGATCTTTCAGCCTACAACCCTTACCGAATTCCGGCCACCAAAGGGATTTTCAACCCATTCCTGGGCGTTCGGATCATCCTTCCAAGATTCATCCATGTAAAATCGATACTCGTATCTTCTGGGAAAGCGCTTAGGACTCATTTCCCCCTTATTATTGGAACTCCAGCGTTCCAAGGTAGTCCTTTAGCAATTGCCTCCCATGACGCGACAAACCCATAAACTGGATTCCTGCGACCTTCTGTTTGCCGGGAAGTGTTTCATTATGAACTATTCTCCCCGGGACCCGGATAGAATCGATTCCCAAAACCAGATTGAAGGGCTGGCATTTTCCCGTCGGGAGGGTGGAATGGGTTTTGATTTTCATGCCGCCTAATCCCAGATCCACGGTTAATGTCAGGAAATTCTTGCCATATTCTTGATAAGAAACGATCTTCTGCACCAAATACCTCTTGTGGTTCCTGTTTGAATGCCTGCAAGGAGCATCCATTTCGAACCTCACAACCGAACCCTACCTCACTCTTTAACCCTTCCTCAATGGAGGGTAAATACCATGAATGTGGTATTTCGAAGCATGAGACCATGTAGTCCCGTCTTACCTTTATCAGGAGCGATCTCATGGAGATGAGCAGCTCATAGTGCTAGACATCGTATCCTCTCTTCCGCATAACATACGATCCTCACCGCCGAGAAATACATCATGCACCCCATTTAATATTGCGAAGCCACGGGATATGAATCAAGAGAGGACTTTGAGGGAATTGGCGCAAAAACGCGAGGCAATGATTGAGAAGGAGGTCGTGTGATGAATAATGAACGTTCAAAAAGGAAGGCTTTTTGGATAATCGTGGTTGTGGGCATCATCGTTGCCCTTATTGTTCTCTCCAAGATTTCGGGGTTGGTGGTGGAGTGGCTCTGGATGAGCCAATTGGGCTACGTGGGAATCTTTTGGCGCCTGCTTACCATCAAATGGGCCCTATTTGCAGCGGCCTTCGTCGTCGTTTTCCTCTTCTTTTGGATCAATTTTCGGTTTATTCTCAAAAACTTCCTGAGATTTTCGAGGGAGCGGGATTTCGATGTGCCTGTCCAAACCGAGGGACAGATTCCCCCCAGGAGGGCACGGGCTGTACCCCCTGTCCTCTCCGCCTTTATTGCCCTGATCTTCGGGCTGATCGTTTCCTCCCAGTGGGATACCTATCTTCGTTTCCGCTGGGGCGGGGTTTTCGGACAGGCCGATCCGCTCTTTGATTTGGATATCGGCTTCTACATGTTCCGTCTTCCTTTTTATGAGCTGATCCAGAATACCTTTGTGGGAATGACCTTCCTCGCATTGGTGATCGCCTTCCTAACGTACGTTTCCATGGGGACTTTGCAGTGGGGCCGAAGGCAAATGCAGCAGACAAAGGCCTATACGGCAACCATCCAGCATCTCTCCATTATATTTCTGCTCTTCCTCGCGGCCTGGGGGTGGGGATTCTACCTGGACCGGTTTCATCTCCTCTATTCTACCCGAGGGGTAGTATACGGGGCAGGGTACACAGACATTCACGTTGTGAGAATCTGCCTGTGGATCATGCTCTTTGCGTCCGCAGGCCTGGGAGCCTTTGTGGTGTACAACCTCTTGTTGAAGCGGTTCAAAGTGGTTCGCATCGGAGTCGGGAGTTATTTTGCCTTGCTCTTTCTCATTCTCGTTCTCTTGCCCGCCATTATACAGAAATTAAAGGTTCAGCCCAACGAGCTGGAGGTGGAAACCCCATATCTCAAGCGTAACATTGAATTCACACGGCAGGCCTATCAGCTGGACCGCATCGAGGAAAGGGATTATCCGGCCTTGGCCGACCTCTCACTTCAGGAAATCTCAGAGAATCAAGACACGATCCGGAATATTCGCCTTTGGGACTGGCGTCCCATCCGGCAGACTTTCCGGCAGACGCAGGAGATACGTCTCTACTATAAGTTCTATGAGGTAGATGTGGACCGCTATCACCTGAATGGAGCGGGATATCGACAGGTAATGCTCTCAGCCCGAGAATTGGCGGAGCAGCTCCCCGTGAAAGCCAGGACATGGGTCAATAAGCACCTTCAATACACCCACGGGTATGGACTGGCGATGAGCCTCGTTTCTGAGAAGGTTGAGGAAGGGCTGCCCAAGTATGTGGTGAAGGATCTCCCCCCGGTTGCCATGCATCTTACAATTGAAAACCCGGCCGTATACTATGGGGAGAAGATGCCCGGCTATCGAGTCGTAAATACCGAGGTCAAGGAGTTCGACTACCCCAAGGGTGATGAGAACGTTTACACCAAATACCATGGAAGCGGTGGCATTCCCGTGGACAGCGTATGGAAGAGAATTCTCTTCGCCTGGCAGATGTCCGACATCAATATCCTGCTTTCATCCTACATCACCCCCGAGAGTCGGATACAGCTCTGGAGGCAGGTCCACGACCGTGTACCGAGAATCGCCCCCTTTCTCGAACTGGATAGAGACCCCTATCTCGTGGTAAGCGAGGGAAGACTCTACTGGATCCAGGACGCGTATACCGTATCTTCGAAATTTCCCTACGCAGAGCCCTATAGAACAGGAGTGAACTACATCCGCAACTCGGTGAAGATCGTTGTGGATGCTTATGAAGGAGCTGTTAGCTTCTATATCGTAGATCCGGATGATCCCGTGGTCCGTGTTTACCAGAAGGCCTTTCCGGGCGCTTTCAAGGAACTGGGGGAATTGTCTCCGGATTTAAAGGCACACTTGAGATATCCCGAGGGCCTGTTTTCCATTCAGGTAGAAAAATTTCGAACCTATCACATGACCATTCCCCAGGTTTTTTACAATCAAGAGGACCTTTGGACCCGGCCACAGGAAAAGTATGCGGGCTCGCCCATAGAGATGGAACCGTACTACATTCTGATGAGGCTCCCGGGTGAACGGCGCCTCCAATACATCATCATGACCCCCCTCACCCCAGAGAACAGGGACAATATGATCGCCTGGGTGGCGGCTAAATCCGATTTTCCCGATTACGGAAAGCTCGTTGTCTATAAACTACCCAAGAAACGCCTCATTTACGGCCCGGTTCAGATCGAGGCCATGATCGATCAGGACGATGTGATCTCGCAGCAGCTATCCCTCTGGGATCAGAGGGGATCGAAAGTCATCCGGGGTAACTTGCTGGTTATTCCCGTGAACCATTCCTTTCTCTATGTGGAACCCGTGTACCTCATCGCTGAACAGATTGACATCCCGCAGCTCAAGCGGATCATCGTTGTCTACGGGAAGAACGTGGTTATGGAGGAGACGCTCGAACAGGCTATTGAAGCGGTCTTTGGCGTACGTCGGCCGGAGCCGACGACAGCTCCTGCACGAGTCCAGGAAATATCCCCTGATAAGCTATCACGGCTGCGGGAGCACCTGGAGTGGGCCGAAGGGGCGATTGGGGAAGGGGACTGGTCGGAATTCGGCAAAGCGATGGATTCGTTGAAAAAACTTTTGACGGAACAGCCCTCGGGGAAACCGGGCACGGAGTGAGGCCCGGCTCCGGCAGTTGAGCGCAAAAATTGGGGAACTGGATTCGAAAGCGGCGGATACGCAGGGACACATGGATCACGAAAGACAAATTCGCATGCTCCGGGGGGAAAATAGAGACGATGGTGCAATTTCCTCTAACCTTCTGGAAGATCTAGCTTTTTGAGGAGGCCGTTCAGCTCGGTATTCCCCTTGAGGTGCCCCATCTCTGCGAAGCTACGTGGCTACTTCTTCCTCGTAGAAGATCGAAATGATGAGCCCCGGCTTGTTGCCGGGCATTGGGCCTTCGGATTGCGTTACAAATTTCATTTTTGCCCGTGGGTTCTGGGAGAACCATTGATTAATTTTCAGCTGGAGTTCATCATAGTCGCTGGAAGAAAATATGTAGACTTTACTTTCAACCATAGCCCTTCCTCCATCTTTGTTATGGTAAGAAGCGGCACTAACTTCATCAGGGCACCGGCTATTTCACCGTCACACAGGTACACTCGGCTGCATGACAAACCTTGCTGGAAACGCTGCCCAGGAAGAGGCTCTTTATCCCGCCCAGACCGCGGCTTCCCATTATGATCATGTCTACGCCGTTTTCCTTAGCAAACTCAACGATCTTTTCCGCTGCATCCCCGATAACAACCGATGATTTCACATCCTCCGCACCACTTGCCTTCGCCTGGGTTAGCCCCGCCTCGATTATTCCGTCACCGATCTTTTTCAAGACCTGTTCCGGCGGTTGCTCGATCCTCTCAACTTCCATATATTTGTCCAATCCCTCCGGGATCTCGGATTGAGGAATCACGTGCATGAGATAAACTGTTGCACCGTACTTCGAGGCCAGATCGCAGGCGTAATCAATGGCTTTTTTTGCGTGGATTGAGCCGTCCCTTGGTACGAGAATGTTGTTAATCATAGTTCACCCTCCTCTCTTTTGCTCCGCTGTTGTTAACCGGAGTTTCCTCAATTTTGGCGAGAACAGCATTGTTCATGAGCGAAATCTGCATTATGCTTAGGCAACGAGGGCCGCGAGCAAAACAGCAAGAAGCCCGTTGAGAAAGATGCCGTCAAATGTCCCTGCTCCCCCGATCGAGGCCACCGGCGCCCCTAGAGCCTCAATTTTTCTTATGTTCAGAAGGTCTGCCCCAATCAAAGTTCCCAATGTCCCGGAAATGTATGCGATTACAGGTGCATGGCCGTATGCCAGGATCACTGATAGTAGGGCAGCCATAATGGGTGGCACAAAGGCCGGAAGGGCAATCCCAACTCCCGGCACGGGCTTGGCAAGGCGATACGTCAGTACAACCATCAGGAGGGTAGGGATTAGGGCAGTCCCCCAGAGCCCGGTTTTGAAAAGGAGGTAAATCGACAGCAGGGTAGGAATCACCGTCCCTCCAAGGTTAACGGCCAGAACCGTTTCTTCCCTTTGCCAAGCCGGGATGACATGCCTGAACCCGAAATAACTGACCCATGCTTTGTTAATCATCGTTTTTTGAGGAATTTTCTTAACGGGAATGTTGATGAAACTGCCAACCAGTATGGCTAAAAGGGCGTAAAAGATGTATTGGTTCGGGATCCCGATCTCGCTGAAAGCAAAAGCGATTATGTTGATATGGACGATAACGAAGAAAATGAGTAGGAAAAAGAGGAAGATAATCATGAATAGGAAGGTGAGGGGATTAAAAAACATCTCCGTGCCCCCTTTTCGCATCTGCATATCCTGAACGTTAATAGTTCGCTTCCTTGAGAAACGCCGGGAAACTCTCACCCTCGGGAAGGGGAAAAACGTGAGGCTATTCAACCTTGATCTTCACAGCCTTCCGCTTGGCCTCTTCCGATTTCGGCATCGTAATTCTCAGAATACCGTTTTTGTAGTTGGCCTTGATCTTATCGGTCTTGACCTCTTGGGGAAGTCGAACGGACCGGCTGAACATTCCGTAACTCCTCTCACCCGGTAGTAGTTCTCGTCTTTCTCCTCTTGTTCCTGTTTCTTCTCCCCCTTGATGGTCAGGAGGTCGCCGGTAAGGGAGATGTCGATGTCTTTGGCGTCCATTCCAGGTACTTCGGCCTTCACCACGATATTGTTCTTGGTCTCGGAGACGTCGAGAGAAGGCGCCCATTCCCCGCGAAAAGGCTCCATCCCCTCTTTGAAGAAACGCTCCCACATCCTATCCATTTCGTCTCGGAGCGTGGTGAGCTCTCGGAACGGTCTCCACGGTGTTAATTCCCATGCTATGTGTCTTCACCTCCTCAATGGTTACGGTTTAATGATGAGAACCTTTCCCCTTCCCGATTGCAATCTGATTATGTAAACGAAGCTCTTCTCGGTTACTCATAGAGCATACGTGTCTGCATGCACGGCATAAATAGGGCAAATGCTGTATCGTTCATGATCTAACCATGTATATTCGCTTGAAGGGTATACACCACGAGAGCAAATCAACGGGGGAATTCGCAAAAAGATCTCTCCGAAGATACGCGTGGAAGGGCGTTCCCGTTTGCCTACAGGACATAATCGGCCTTTTTGTTCAAAATACATGATTTACCCCATGTAACCTTTGGTTTGAATTGGGTACGAAAAAAGGGTTGAGGGAAAGCAGTATCCGCATCGATATATCGGAAAGGAGAGATCGAAAATGGGAAAAAAGGTCTTGAATATCCTCATAGGGGGTGAGGCGGGCCAGGGTTTGCAGACGGTGGGACCTGTATTCGCCAAGAGCCTTGTCCGAAGAGGTTTTCCCGTTCACGTTACCCAGACATACGAATCCCGAATTCGAGGGGGGCACAATACCTTCGCCATTCGGACAGGCACGAAGAAGGTATCAGCCCCACAGGAAGACATTGACCTCTTGATTGCCCTCAACCAAGAGACCATCGAGATACATCAGCAGCGGGTCATTTCCGGAGGACGCATTATCGGCAACGGCGAATGGGATATTCAAAGGGAAGGCTGGATCGGCGTCCCCTTCAAGACGCTGGGCAAGGAGACCTACTGGAATACAGCCGCCATAGGGGTGGGGGCGGGGATCATCGGCCTGGGTGAGGAGGTGGTTGCACGGACCATGGGGGAAGCCGTGGGCAAGGAGGAGGCGGCCGAAGAGAATCGAAAGGTGTTGGAGGCGAGCTATCGGTGGCTTGCCGAACAATCCTTCGGGATGGAAAAGCTCGCCCCCGATCCCAATCCCCCACGGCGCCTGATGATGAACGGGCATGAAGCCGTAGCCCTGGGTGCCATTTCGGCCGGGATGAAGTTGTGTGCCTTTTATCCCATGAGCCCTTCCACCTCCATTCCCCAGACCGTGATAAACTGGGCAGACGATCTGGGCGTGGTCGTGGAGCAAGCCGAGGATGAGATCGCCGCCATCAATATGGCTGTAGGCGCATCGTACGCGGGAGCTCCGAGCATGGTGGCCACATCGGGGGGAGGATTTGCCCTCATGGTGGAAACGGTAAGCCTGGCAGGGGTGAGCGAGACGCCCGTGGTCGTCGTGATCGGCCAACGGCCAGGGCCGGCAACGGGCCTGCCGACGCGAACGGAACAGGGCGAGCTATGGTTCGTGCTGCACGCGGGCCACGGGGAATTCCCCCGAGCTATTTTCACCCCGGGAAGCATCGAGGAATGCTTTCACCTGACGCGCAAGGCCTTTGAACTTGCGGAGAAGTATCTGGGGCCGGTGTTCGTCCTGACCGATCACTACCTTGCGGATTCCTTTCGGGATGTGGAACCCATAGACGTTGAGAACCTTTCTTTCGTTCAAGCAGGGATTGATCCATCGTCCGTGGAGGCCCCCTATCTCCGATATCGCATTACCGACGATGGTGTTTCGCCCCGCTTGCTCCCCGGCTCGACCGAACAGCTGGTGATAGCCGACAGCCACGAGCACACGGAAGACGGCCACGTGACGGAAAACCTCTCCATTCGCCCCAAGATGGTGGATAAGCGCTTGAGAAAGGGCGATGGGATTCGGGCGGAGGTGATACCCCCGGAATTCCGAGGAGAGGGAGAGCCCGAGCTTCTCCTGGTTTCGTGGGGGTCCACCAAGGGCTCCGTGGAAGAGGCTGCAGCTCAATTAATATCGGATCAGGGAAAGAAGGTGGCAACCCTCCACTTCTCCCAGGTTTGGCCCATGGTACCGGATCAATTTCTGGGATACCTGCAAGGGGCAAAACAGGTGGTCTGTGTCGAAAGCAATGCAACGGGTCAGCTGGCGGGACTGATCCGTCGGGAGACGGGCTTTGCCATCGAGAAAAAAGTGTTACGGTATGACGGTCTGGCGATAACACCCGAGTACATTTGTCAAAATCTTCCGGGGTAACTGACCGGTCTTGGGAATTAGTCGGGTGAGGAAATGTATTCTCTTGGGAGGAAAAAATGGTGAGCGAAAAAGAGTACGGCCAGTATGAGACGGCATGGTGCCCGGGATGCGGTAACTTTCCACTGCTCAAGGCGGTTAAACGAGGCCTGGCTCAGAAAAACCTGAAGCCCCACCAGGTCCTCTTCGTTTCCGGAATCGGCCAGGCCGCCAAGGCGCCGCACTACCT
>CAYFXP010000107.1:0-26084 GCA_964346935.1 uncultured Syntrophobacterales bacterium | reverse complement strand
TGGGACAGGAGGGTTGCGGTATTGAGCATATGTTGAAATTCGTTCTCGTCCTTCGGGGCCATGAGAATCAGATTGGGGATATGGCGTAAATAGGAAATATCGAAAAGGCCGTGATGGGTGGGACCATCTTCCCCGACGATTCCGCTCCGATCCAACGCGAGAACCACCGGCAGCCCGGGTAGACAAACATCGTGGACAATTTGATCATAAGCCCGTTGCAAAAAGGTTGAATAGATGGCAACAACCGGCTTAAAGCCCTCAGAGGCCAAGCCTGCGGCAAAGGTGACGGCGTGCTGCTCAGCGATTCCCACGTCGTATATTCGATTGGGAAACTCCCTCGCGTAAGTACCGAGACCAGTTCCGTTTTGCATGGCAGCAGTGATGGCGATAATCTTGGGTTCAGTTCGTGCGAGCTTCACCATGGTCTGGCCGAAGACACTGCTATAACTTATCCGCGCAGTTCCCTCTTTGTGCTGGCTTCCCGTTTTGATATCAAAAGGGGCGACTCCGTGGAAGGAAGGCGGATCGAGTTCTGCGGGGCCATACCCTTTTCCCTTCGTCGTGATTACATGGATCAATACGGGACGGTGCCATTCCCTCACGTTCTTGAAGGTCTCGATGAGGTGGTCAATATGATGGCCGTCGATAGGACCCACATATTTAAACCCAAGTTCCTCGAACAACATCCCCGGGGTCAGGAATCCCTTAAATGACTCCTCAGCTTGCTTGATAATCCTGATCATGGAGTTACCGATTCCCGGAATAGTCTGAAGGAGGGATTTTAATTGCCCCCGGAATCGGTTGACCAACTGGCCGGTCATCACTCGGTTCAAATAAGCGGAAAGCGCTCCCACATTGGGGGAGATGGACATCTCATTATCGTTGAGCACCACAATGAGGTCCTTTTCAAGATGCCCTGCCTGATTCAAACCCTCAAAGGCCAGGCCCGCGGTCATGGAGCCATCTCCGATGACGGCGATGACCCTGTTGCCATCCTCCTTCAGGGATTTAGCGACGGAAATTCCCAGAGCTGCTGAAATGGAAGTGCTGCTATGGCCAGTATTGAATGCGTCATGGGGGCTCTCCTCCCTCTTGGGGAACCCGCTTATTCCGTTATACTGCCTCAACGTATTGAAAGTCCCCCCCCTGCCGGTCAAGAGCTTATGAGGATAGCACTGATGTCCTACATCCCAAATGATTTTATCCCGAGGGGAATCAAAGACGTGGTGAAGGGCAATGGTCAGTTCCACAACGCCTAAGCTCGATGCCAGATGCCCTCCGGTGACGGAAACCGTATGAATGATTTCCTCCCTTATCTCCCCGGCCAGCTGGTATAGTTCGCCCCTGCTCAAATCCCGCAAAGCTTGAGGACTGTGAATCCTTCGCAGAAGACTCTGTTTTTCGTTCCGCCCCATCATCAGTGCCCTCCTCCCTTCAGGCCATCTGGTCCACCGTATACTTCCTCAATCGCTTCAATTTCGATATGTCGTATTCCTCGATTTGAAGGAATTTGACCCCATATTGATAACCGGGAAAATCGGATACTAATCCCACATCCTTCCAGATGATTTGGCATCGTGCCTTAATCTCAGTAAGCTCGTAGCCCAGGTTGAACAGCATGGAGAGTACGAGCCGAGCCCCGATGTTCATACTCTCCGTGAAACAGACCATCAACCCCCCTTCACTGGCATTGATGGCCTTTCCCACGAAGGTCTTACCTCCATCCTCGCGATGGCAGTCTATGGGGAAATCTACGGGGAACCTGGGATACCTCCTTCGCTCGTGGAGTCGAATTTGGCCTTCCATGCACCCCCCTCACGCATAAGGGATTTGGGTCGATCTTTTATAGTCGGAGACCAAGATCAAGGAGCCCTCTATGAATGGGAAACGGCGATGGATCTGTATGGTCTGCTTCCGCCGATGCAAAATTTTAAGCATTTTTTATGCCAAAAATTGACCAAAGGGACATATCTCTCAATCTCAGGCTAAAAGATCCGGGGAAATGAGCCACGAGCTCTTTGCCTGAACAGATTCACAGCTGGAGAAGGAGCGGAACTATTGGTATTATGATAAATATATGCTCGGTGGGAACGCGCCCAAAGCCGAGTGCATTGGGGGGTGAATGAAAAGAACCAGAAACTACGATTTTGGGTGCTTGAGGAAGCCCGAATGGAGGCTCAGGGAAAACGCATAACCCAATTCCCTGGGGATGGATCTACGACTGGACTGCCAAATCTGCTTGGAGCTGCTTCAATTTGCCAAGATCTTCATCGGCAACCTCTAAGAACTTCAACCCATACCTGTATCGACCCCAACCCTCTCGCCATCCCGCATCTTTCCATACAACTTCGGATAAAGCTTTGACTCCGGTAAGCTCAAAACCCATGGAGAAAAGGAGGGCAACATAGAGCTTGGTCCCGATTTTCATTCGCTCGTGCAAATATACCATCAACCCTCCTTCACTTGCATTGCCTGCTATGCCGGCCTTAAGGCGCTTCGTCTCGAACCGGGCGTAGTCCACCGGCAGGTCAACCCTAAACCGTTGAAACCTTCTCCTCTCAGTGTCCATAACATCGGTCTGTGCTTCCATTATCACCCTCCCTCGGTGATCTCAAGCTCACTGATAGCGAACAACAAGGCCTCTCAGCAGAATCCTTTCCTCCGTTACTTCTGGACTGGAAATCTCCAATGGTTGATGTCTGGCTTTCCTTTTAACAGGCTCGGGAAAAACTCGTGGGATAGGTATTGCAACCGCTTCCTCCTTAAACCCAATGATGGCATCTGCTCCAATTCCTCGGGAAACCTCCTTCATCTGATTTACCATCTCCTCCTCGCTAAGCTCGAGGGAGAAAGCCATCTTTAGCTCCCCAATAATAGTGTAAGCCCTATCCACGTCCTCTGAAAAGAGCTCCACCTCATGTGTCGGAGGAAAGGTTTCCTTCGTATGTCTCGTAAACGTGACGCCTTCATAGGGGCTCTCTGAAGCACAGCCCACGATGAGGAGGAGGGATAAAGTGAGCAATGACCTCGTTAACCTATGGAAAAGGAAATCGAACAAAACGCCTACCCGCAGAGACATGGAGGGTTTCTACCTACCAAATCTCCTTAGAAAAAGGTTCCCCCTTGATTTTCCTCTTGCAGAACGGACAGGGCCGTCCTTCTTGAATCAGAATCTCCCTCATAATGTTCAATAAGTCCTCATCCTCGAGTACCTGGAGCACGATGTTAGGGTGGGGTTTTCGATCATATACCCGATAAGGGAAGCTGCTCTTGGGCACGGATTCCTCCTCCTCGCGAATTGAATACCCACTTTACAAAAAACGAATCCTTTAGTCAAGGATTTTTATCCCCTTTCATTCGGGACTGAACGATTTCCCTGAGCACTTTTCGGGCATTCGGGGGGATCTTCTTGTACTGAATTCCCACTCCCGAATGGCTTCCCTCAACGACCCAAACCACCTCTCCTATGATCTCCACTGGATTGGCGTGATTCGGAAACGAAAATTCCAGAGGAACTTCCGTCCTGGGTGGCAACACCTCATCGGTTTCAATAAAACATCCTCCCTCGCTGACGTTCTCCGTGAACCCATGAAGATAGGAATCCATCTTCTGATAACTCACCTCTATCCGAAGCTTCACTCTCGGATGTTGTCTCCTCTCCTCACCCTGAAGTCCCATCATAACATCTCCCTTATCCACGTGGCCGTTCATTGGGCAACGGCTATTTTACATGCCGTAAAAAATGGTTCCATCTGTTTCGTTCTGTGGGAGCCATCTCCTCCAGGAAAACGCCGATCTTCAAGTGGTAAGCCCTATCGGTTGCCTTTAGCTCGCTCCAAACCACCCTCCCCGAGGCGATTACCTTTCCCCGATCCGAGGGTAGATTGATTTCCATCTCCAACCGCTGTTCCTCCATCACCAAAAAGGGCAATACCTTCACCCTCTTCCCATCGCTCGATTCTGAAAAGGTCATCACACCTTCTTGCAATGCCGCATCCGTTTCGATGCATAAACCATCATAAGAGACGTTCCACGTTTTCCCCTCTATGAGCATGGAACTCTGTTCCTTGCTCCAAATGTCCACGATCCTAAAGTGGACTTTCAGGGGAACATGAAGCCGGTTAAACAAGCGCCGTTCAACGACGCCTACATTTCTCGCCCTCATCCCTCCATATCCCCATAACCTCAGTCATATATACAGCTTCAAATAGTTGTGCATAATTCAAATAGCAAAAAAGCTTATCTTCTCAATCACACTGTTTTGAGTTTTTGGCTTCGGTCATTTGAATTACTTAGAAAATAGATTTCATTTTTTTCGTTCGAGGGCGCCGTAACGATCAGGTAAAATTTATTTAGAATCTAGAAAGGAGGATTTGGAATCTAATTGTATTCTCTCCTTATATTACGCAAATAATTATGTCGTCATGTACAGATTCTCATTTCATGCTCGCCCTTTCCGCCCTAAAAAAACCAGCTCTATAGAGTAACCATTGCCTGATCTCGAGCCTCCATCCCTCACTCAGGATAAGCCCCAATAGAGCTGGCGTCAAATTCTCTCATCTAGGCTGTAAGACTATCGAGCAACCACTTCAGTTTCGAAAAGTCCTCCTTCCCGATGTTGATGAATTTCAATCCGTACTTATACTCCCCCCAATCCTCGGGACCCCTGATATCCGCCCAAACGATTTCCGCTTGGGCCCTGATAGGCGTTAGACGAAACCCATGGGAGAAGAAAACCTCGATCTTGAGCTTGGTACCAATGGGGAGCTTGTCCTGCAAATAAACGAGGAGACCCCCCTCGCTCGCATCGTGGGCAATCCCTCCCTGCTTTTTGCGAACTTTCAGCTCGGAATATTTCATGGGGAGATCGACGTTGAACCGAGGATGTCTCCGCTTCTCAATGGAAACAACCCCTGATTTTTCTCCTACATCCCTCCCCCTTTTTTGCCCACTCATTGAGATATCCCCCTGAGACTCTTCATCGCCGTTCCTTTAGTTTCTGCTCTATCCACCGGATCATCTCATCGAGACACATGCCCTCGAACATGCCTTCCCGAATATCTTCGAACATTTCATGATTCCAGTCAACCCAATCTTTCTCTTCCCCGGCTTTGTCCCGTACTGTTATCTTCCCCATCTTGCCTCCCCCTCCCCATCTTTTTATACCCATCCCCAACCACCAATACGTGGAGCTTGGATTGAATGGCCGAGATGTTGCGGTGGATAAATAAAAGCAGGCCTCGGGTATGACTTATTAATCTCCCCTGAGAAAGCGCTCCAGCTCTGATTTGAGTACCTTCCAACCCTTGCCAGCTTTTATGGCCTTAATCCTGCCTTCCCCGATATATTTAAAAAACGTCGGTTTCATAATGCGAAAGTAAAAGCAGGATTCTTTGGTTGTCAGCACATTGTCTTCTATACTATGTTGCCAAATTTCCGCCATAGATATCCCTCATTGGGGATTGCATTTTTTATGCCAAAAACGGCAAGAAAATCCCGAATCATTCCCAAAGGAACGATCTGAGAGCATTTATCCACCTTTCATCACCGATTCCTAACCGGGTGGGAACAGCTCATCACGTTGACTTTTTTTTTCATGGCAGGATGAAAGGCCTATGGAAGGAAAATGGAATGGTCGACACGGTATCTATGGCCGGAGCCATGAGGGATCGGCTCCCGCCATCCTTGCCTCGTCCAACAAGACATCATTGAGCATGTGTCGGGCTTTTGCTATCTGCGCCTTATATTTTTCGCCATCCTCCTGGAGGCGTTTGATCTTCCTCCGGTACCTTCTCCTCTTTCCATCGTTGCGGGCCTCGTTCAAGACCTTCCGTGCTTCTTCAATCTCCTTGGTGATCCTTTCATGCTGGGAAGTGGCATTTTCCAGTTGAACCCACCACTTGGAGGCCCTATCCCTCCACCAGGATTCCCTCCGCCCGAAACGATCCGTGGGCTCGCGTTGAACCGATCGCCTCGACCATCTCCCCTCGTCGAAAGGTTTTCGGCCTTCCTCTTTGACGGTTTTCTTCTCCTCAACTTGATCCCAGGATTCCTCCGGTACTTTTGCCGGATTATCGGTAAAATGAACCGTTCCCGAATCGTCCACCCATTTATACACCTGGGCATAGGAGAAAGAGGCGACCCACAGGCAATAGAGTCCCAGGAGAATGTTAAGATATCTCATTTTCCCCTCGTTGCATCGAGTTAAGGGCCGTTTATCCCCTGGTGATGTATTCGGTCAAAATCAGCCAAGGTACTCCTTTTGCTTCCCTTCACTGTATCCTCTCGATGCCTTTCCGTCAAGGAAACTCCCTCTCCCGTTAGGGGGAATTTTCACAAGACCCCCTTCCATGGCCTGAGGCCCCCGGGTCGAGGCTCTCCCTTTCATCCGGGACAAGAAGAAGACCGTGGAATGTGTCTGCGAGACCATTGATGAGGTTTAGAATACGGTGAAAAGAAGAGGGATGGAGGAACCGATGAGATCGCTAGTTATTAAGGTTATTGGGGCGGGGGGTTTTTTTTACCTTTCTAACTCGACCTCACCGGTCCTCCGTCCCTCTTTTCTGGCGAGAACTAACTCATTGGGAGGCTACGCGAAGGATATCCCATTTCAACACCCTCGCGGCCTTTTCCCCTCACATAAAATGCCGCTCGGTCAGAGTCAAATTCCCCTGTTAAAGCGTAGCTCCTGGTTTTCTCCCCCATGGGAGATATTCCTATACAGGCGTTGAGGCAAGGGGCCACCCGGGAAAATCCCGGACCCATCACCGCCTCTTCTTCCCTTGGAGGGACCGTCCCCGTCCTCTCCTTGTCACCTCGCGCTGAATGAGAATGAGAGTCAGGGGTTAATTGTAGACAATACAGCAGGATCCTTACGAGCAACCTAAAGATCATTCCGGCTTCTCCCTCACCATTTCGACTGGAACCCAGTCCCGTTTGCATCATAACCTTACGATTATCGGTCAATGGTATTAGCCCCCTTGATACCTTCTCTCGTGAGCTAGACTGCCCAGGGCAAATGGGGTGACCATATGTCGGGTGTTCCTTTTCGCCTTCCCCCTATGAGTATTCAGATAGGGATCCTCCCTTTCTCTCCACCTTCCCTGGAGGTATTCGCTGCGAGTAATTTCCTGAATCAGTTTAATGCTTTTCTGACTTCCCTTCTTTTTAACCCGTGGAAAAAGAGAGGCAGAGAATAATACCGAGATGATATCCCTCCCCTCGAGGTACCGTACCACCTCATAACTCTTCCCGGCGCCCACGTGACCGCCTTCCAAGATGAGCTTAAAGAACATAATCTCCTCGCTGCGATGGGTGAATCACTTTATTGACCCGTTGAATTTCTAGCAATAACTATACCAAGACCGTTTTGACCAAGTGCTTGCGAGAAGTCCGGAACCAAAAGAAAGGGGAATACCGCCTGAATTTATTGTCTTACAAGGGATAAACTCAGGTCGTATCTCTGGGGGGGGAAGGAAATAGATGGTTCATCTTGAATGGGGCTGAGAGGGCATTTATCCACGTTTTTTAGGTGGCCTATGAAAAGTTTTCATAAATTCTCCATCCTTTATGATAGGGAGCAATATTCGCAATGCCCATCTTGACAGTAATCGGCCCCAACGAGAGAGAGATAATCGAAGGCCAAGGGGTCGTCGCATAAATGATCTATAATCTCATCGAAGAGGTGGGGACGGCCCCCCAATAAGGGGGATTCCAGTCGCTCCCCCCAGTCGCTTGCTTGCCACTGCTTCTTAAGACAATGGGCAATGGGTCCAAACATTTCAGGAGATGTTCGCCCTGCTCCCAATTCCCTCATGGCATATGCGATGCAACGAGCAGAGATGGAGGCACTGAATCCATGAACATGCATCATATCCTCGTGGAGGGAGATGAGATCGGATTCCGTGCCGGCGGATTTCATTGAGGAGGCTATCCTGCCCACGTGGAGCGACAATTCCTTTAACGTCCTGGCAAATCGGGTCTTCCCACCGTTGGTGTGGAGAGCCAGCCCTCCTCTCGAAACGCACTTGCGTAGTCTGGATTCAATTTCATCCAAAGGGGCTCTTCGAATCTCACTTATATGAAACAACCCGTGCGTTCTCAACAGTGAATGAATGGATCCACCCTCCTCGTCCCAGACCATTTCCCAAGGTCGAAAGGGCCATCGATCGAAAAGGACCAGCGATAAGAACCGAACAAGGGTATCTTCTTCGGCGACGAGGGATTTCGCATTGAACCCCAAATGGTTAAAATTCCTTAAATCGTGGGGGATTTTTTCCTCGGTGTATCCTTTGATCATAGCTCTTGCTATGCTTGATGAGCTTTTACGGCTGATTTTCGGGCATGCGAAATTTCTCAGAGGAGATTGCCCATCGAATTCGGATAGTGAAACCCGTGGAAAGCGCGAAGGGCCTGAATCGACCTTCCTATATACTGCCATCTTGGAGACCCCCAAACCCGGCGCACCTTCCACAAAGGTTCCCGTGGGTTGCACAGAGCTTTTCTGCTCCCGAGCGTACCGCGAGAGAATATCAGTTAGGTATTGCCTTGCCGACCCGCTATCAACGCCCTCATATTTTTTCTCCATGAAGGTCCACTCTCGGGGGAACATTTCCCTCAAGACTTCCTCGACATCGGCTTGGGTAAACGTTTCCTTCGAAATCCTCGAAAACACTCCCTCTAATAACGAATTGATGGCCTTTGAACTGGGAACCCTCCTTTTAGAGATCGCCTTATCGGTGGCCTTGGGTCGATGGCTTCCCTTAAAGGATACCACTTTATTCGCAGGCGTATTATCAATCCGTGCCTCAATTACTACACCGTCCTCCCCCTTAAAGGCGACGGAAATACGCCCAACCTGAGTATTTCCCTCTCTAATCACCTTAAAGGGAGAGGATTGATCGGGGTTAAGGAGACTGAAGGCGATGGGGGATTCTTCATAGATGATGAACTGGTCGCGGGAGTCGAAAAATTGGGCAATAACCTTCACACCTCGAAGGGGGTGCGATGAAATATTCCTCATCCTCCCGGTAAGCTCTATCCTCCCGCCTTGAAAGGATGAGCTCAGGGATTCCAGTTGGAGAAGAGGCGCTTTAACGGCTTCGTATTCCAGCTGCAGCAAAGGGGTTTCCTCCTCCGCTATGAGTTGCGCCTTCCCTCCCATCGATCTGAAGTCCTTCACAAGGGCTTCGGCCTTAGTCAAGGAAAGACCCCTCTTGAGCAAAACGGGGGGTTTACTGACCAGGTATTCAAACTTTTCTGGTGGGATATGGAAGCGTTTCGAAATTACCTCGGTGAAGTCCTTCCTGCCCTCCGCCGTATCGTTGGTAATACCGAGAAATAGAACTCTATACGTATTCTGATCCCTCTGTGGTGCCACGACGTTCCCCTATTTTACCCATTCTCCTGGGGCTCCCGCTCTCTCCGCCTCTTCGGGCAAGGCTTTTTCCAGCAACTCCTTTGTCCTCTCCACATCCTCCCTCCGGCGATTTAACTCCTTCTGGAGCGATTCGATCCGCCCTTGATATTGCCTTCTTTTGGCACGGGAACGGGTGGCGTTGTATTGGGCAACGAGATCATTGTACTCCAACCTGACCCGCTCATACTCCTTATAGGCCCGGTCCAATTGGTCCTTAATCTCCTTTGCCCTCTTGACCCAATACTCCTCTCCCCGGCCATGTCGATCCCGTGGCTCCTCAATCGCCGCCTTGGCCTCGCGAGCGGACCCCGATGCAGTACCCCTCTCCTCGGGCAAATCCCGGCGTTCGATCTGTTCTCTGTATTCTTCCGGTACTGAAGCCCCGTTGTCGGTGAAATGAACGACTCCCCGTTCATCCACCCACTTCAAAACTTCCCCCGTTCTTCCCACCGAAGCAAAAAGAAGGACCGCTATAATCAGCAAAGCCCCCTTCATCTTTCCCTCCTTATTGTGTAATGCTATTCAACGATGACCGCCGTCCCCTTGGCGTACACCAGCACCATTAAAACCTCCTCCTTGACTCCGAGGGACTCATACCGGATATCGATGCCCACAAGCCCGTTGGCACCCATGGCAAGGGCGTCATCGCTGAGGGTCCGCATCGCCCACTCCCTTCCCTTTATCAATTTATCTGCCAGGGAGAGGGCCATTCCTCCATTGAATTTACTAACATCCAATGACCCTGATATTTTGAACCCGACCACCTGTTCCGTCGTTACAACCCCGAGACTCTTGACCACCTTTCTGCCATGAACCTCTGGCGTACTAACCGCCACAAATTCACTTCTCTTCTTTTGACTCTCGAAAAACTGGAGGACATCTGGGGTTGCCCTTTTTGTGCAGGAGGGGCAGGAATCCGGTAAGGCTTCCCCGCCTTCGAAGATGAAGGAATTATGGCAGAACTTACACTTGACCGCCCACTCCATTTCCCCTCCTCCCGCTCAGATCATCTTAGCGCCCTTGGCATCAGTATCAGATCATATCCGCCTCCCCCGAGCTGGCACGGCACCTCCACTTCGACGGAGAAACTCCATTCCGAGGACGCAAGATGCCCTCTGGGGGCTTAGCGAAGAGTTATCCACAGCAATTAGCATGCCAAAAATACTCTTGCCGGGGTAACGAAATCCGGGAAAATACGAGGAATAAAACCCATGGCCTATTTCCGGAGGCCAGTGAGGAATCGGCTCCAGGTCTCCTTGGAATTTCCATCCATTTCCGTCAAGTAAACGCCAGCTCGAAACCGGTATGGGGAGCCAGAGGTACTAAGATCATACCAAATGACTTTTCCGACAGCCGTTATCTCCTCCGATTCGCCGGGCAAATTGATCTCCAGCTTCAGCCCTTTCTCATCAGTCATCGCCTCGGAGAACACGTGGGAACCATCTACCAAGACCACGTTTGTCTCAAGGCAAATCCCCTCGGGGGAAACATTGGAGATCATACCTCCCAACTTCCTTGTAGTTTCCCGTCTGCCAAGCACGTGAAACAGATTGAACCAAACGGGCACAGGGGATTCCAAGCGGAGGAATTTCCTCCTCTCCACTCCTTTCCATGCTTTCATCCCGTCTCCCCTTCCAATGGACCTTCTATCCCGTTTTCAAGGAGTTCAAATACCCGATTTATGGGAATTCCAAAACTGCGAGGGAATTCCCCGTCGTCTCGGTGCCCCTTTTCGGGATTAGATGTGGAATTCGATTATATCCCCATCCTGCAGCACATAATCCCTTTTAACCATCTGACCTTGATATTTCTCAGAACCCCATATACGAGCGAACCTCATATTACTCATGAAATCCTTGTGCACGGAAGTGGCCGCATCCTCAACGGTGCTCCCCTTTCTGAGGATAACGGGTTCGCTGAAGTCGGCCTCTTTCCCCGGGGGTTTCGTATATATCCGTATGACACCCAAGGCCTTGAAGATACCCTCCCTCAAATCCTCCAGCCCGGCCCCCTTTGTGGCAGAGAGGGAAAAAACCGGAAAAGAACGCCCGTATCTCTCCTTCAATATTCCCTCCTTTTCCTTGGTTCCATCGAGGTCCAGCTTATTAGCCACAATCACGGTCCTTCTTTGCTCAAGGAAGCTCACTCCCTCTTCATGAGGCGCCTCGTCTTCAAAACCAAGGGGTATTATTCGAATTCCCTGTAATTTGGCTAAAACCTCCTCCATTTGAGCCAATGGATCGCCATCCAAGTCCACCATAATAATGAGGGCATCCGCGTTCCTCGCCATAGGCGACAACCAGGCTTCGCCGATCTCAAAATTGATGGGAGGCACATCCACCAACTGAATTTGAACATTTTCAAAAGGCATCATTCCGGGAATGGGCTTGCGTGTTGTAAAGGGATAATCAGCTACCACGGGGGTTGCATTGGTAAGGGCCAAGACTAATTGGGACTTCCCCACATTGGCGCATCCCAAGAGAAGAACCTGGGCCAACCCCTCCCGTTTCACGTTAAATAGGAATCCCTTTCTTCCGACATCCCCTTTCCTCTCGGATTCCGATTTGAGCTTTGAGAGCTTGCTCCTGAGCTGTCCTCGAAGTTTGTCCGTTCCTTTATGCTTGGGCATGATGGCCAACATCGATTCCAAGGCCTTGATTTTTTCCGGGATTGACTTCGCCTCTCGATAGTGCCTTTCTGCTTCCAGGTATTGCGGCGGTAAATTTGCTGGCATGATCCCTCCTGAAAAAGCGTGGCCTCCCTATTTCACTGGTCTCCCACCATTTCATCAATCCGGTGATCTGAACATTACACCGTGAAATATCACGAAAACACCTAATCACAAAAAGCCATTATCATTTTAAATATCACAAAAGGGGAACGATGTTAAGTTTAAAACGCTGGGAACAATTCGGCCGACAGCTGAACCCAACGGCCATCCCTTGATACTCTTGGCCAGAGGATAAGGATTGAAGATAGATGAACCGGAAAATTAAACGGAAGGGAAAAATGGGTAGGGAGCATTACTCTGAGGGGTTATCTCTCAAATAAAAAAGATGAACTCGTAAAAAGTCCGAATGCAAAGCTTGCGCATCTTGAGGAGGGAAGCATACTTACCAGTACGCCGCGATGACGAAAGATGAAACATAACACAGCCCTTCGGCTTTGCTCAGGGCCATCAGGCTGTCGAATGGCAGTTGACTTTTTACGAAGCCGTCAAAAAACAGCCCGAAACCCGGGAGACTATTCCTCAATCTCCTTTACATCAGCCTCTGTATGATCCTCCTCTGGCGGCTCAACGAAATAAACCTTTCTCCCCGCCACTTCCCTGAGGGCGCTCACAATGGGCCGGTTGGTCGATTCGACCAAGGGCCTTGCCCCCCGTATAAGCATCTTGGCACGCCTTGCGGCCAACATAACCAACTCGAAACGGCTGCTCACCTTGTCCAAACAATCTTCTACCGTAATCCTCGCCATAGGTCTCCTCCCAGGTTAAGGCCTTTCCGCCTCAAAACTCGTTCCCGTCGGCATCGCTCGGCGATAATGATGGATTTCAGCTGCTCTACGGCCTCTTCGATATTATCGTTTATAATTACGTAATTGTACCATACCGCTTGCTTTATTTCATCCCTCGCCTTAGCCACTCGAAACTGAATTACCTCCTGTTCATCAACCCCCCTGGCTTCCAACCGCCGCTTCAACGCCTCCAAGGAGGGAGGCAATATAAAGATAAAAACGTCCCCATTGAAGCGCTCCTTTATCTGCCTCGCCCCTTGGCTGTCAATATCCAGTATCAGGTCTATCCCTTGAGATCGAATCTCCCGTATGGAATCAAGGGACGTCCCGTATCTATTGCCCAAGACCTCTGCCCACTCTGCAAACGCCCTCTCCTCCACCATCTGCTGAAATCGTTGCCGTGAGATGAAATGATAATCCTGCCCATGCCTTTCGCCGGGCCTCGGAGGCCTCGTTGTATAAGAAATGGAAAACGTTATGTCAGGGAAATAATCCATTACCCGCCTCAGGAGAGTCGTCTTCCCAGTCCCCGAGGGAGCTGAAACGATATAGAGCAATCCTTCATCCCCCATCATCAAGCCCTTCCCGGATCATATCTCCTTTTCATCGGAGAGGAACCGTTGGGTCACCGTATCCGCCTGAACTGCCGAAAGGATAACGTGATTACTATCGGTGACGATGATAGAACGGGTCCTCCTCCCCTGGGTTGCATCCACGAGCATTCCAGCCTCCCTTGCCCCCTCTTTTAACCTTTTCATGGGAGCCGAACTCGGGGTGACGATGGCGACCACCCTCGAAGCCACCACGACATTACCAAAACCGATGTTTAATAGCTTAGGAGTCATTACAACCTCCATGGGGAGAGTCATCTCCTTTTCACTCGATATTCTGAACCTGCTCCCTCATCCTCTCCAATTCCGCTTTAATCTCAACCACCTTCTGCGAGATAACGGCATCGTTGGCCTTGGCACTAATGGTATTCACCTCTCTGTGGATTTCCTGGAGCAAGAAATCCATTTTTCGGCCTAAGGGTTCATCCAACTTCAACATTTGGTCGAATTGCCCCAGATGGCTCTTGATCCGAACCACTTCCTCGGTAATGTCGCTGCGCTCTGCCAAATATGCGACTTCTTGATGCAGCCTCCAGGGGTCAACCTCCAACCCTCCCGTCATCTCGGAAACTCGCTCCGAAAGCCTCTTGCGATAACCCTCCAATACCGATGGAGACCGCCTCTTTATCTCCCCGATGTGGTGAGCGGTCCGTTCCAACCTCTCCTTCAGGTCGATGGCCAAATTTTTCCCTTCTCTTTTCCTCATTGATCTCAGTGCTTCCAAACAGATCAGCAAAACCCCTGATACCTCCTCCCAAAGAGAGTCGATATCCTCCTCTTCCTCCTTCACCGTGAGTACATCCTTTGCCCGCGAAACGAGATCGAGGGTGACCTTCCCTTCCAGGTTGAGCTCCGACTTTAAGGTCTCAAGGGCATGAACGTACATCTGGGCCGCTTCGATGTTGGGCTCGAGCTTGAATTGATCCTTACCCTCAGTATCCAATTCGATGGAGATATCAAACCTTCCCCTGGAAAAATGGGTTTTCACCATTTCTTTAATCCGAGTCTCAAAAGGCGATAATTTTTTGGGTAACCTCAAGCTGATATCGAGATACCGGTGGTTAATTGACCTCGCCTCGGCAGTAACTTCCCCCAAGGAAGTAACCTTTTGTCCCATTCCATAACCAGTCATACTCCTGACCATGTTACGCCCTTTTCCCCTTCAACTGTATTAAATAGCTCCTCCTGAGGGCATTCATCAACTCGATAACCTCCCCTTGACGGTAATCCGGGTATGTCCACTCAAGGGGTCTAAAAGACCGTTTTAGAAAAATGAGTGTCAGATCCGCATAAATACCATCCCGCAGATAGGGGCGATGGGCACAGCCCTTGGTGGTGGCCAAGACAAAATTGCCCGTTGAAAGAACCCCCGGGTCTATGTTCACCCTCCTACATCCATCACGCAAATACCTCTGCTCGATCCCATTGGTCTGCACCTTAATATCCGCGAGGGCCTCCTGTGGAACAAGCTCCTTGAAGGCAATGAACCTCCTGAACAGTGGGGATCCCATCTCCTCATTGTAATACCTTGTGAAATCAAAGGCGAGCAGGTCCGTGAGGAAATCGAATTCTCCGTAAATGGACTTCAAATCACTAACGGCATTCATCATAAGGTCGTCCTCGGCCGAGATCAAACTCATCATCAGCTTGGCCGGTTTAGGAACTTCTGGCGCCCCCATAAACTTAACCCCCCAACGGAACCTTCTCAAGGTAGATGAAGAACTCCCTATTTCCCTTAGGCCCCAATAGAGGAGATTCTATTGTCCCCCTGACCTTTAAGCCAATAGACTCCGAAAAACAGGAGATCCGATCCAAAACCTGCTGGTGTTTCCGCTTATCCCTCACCACCCCACCTTTTCCAACATCCCCCCTTCCCACCTCGAACTGGGGTTTGAGCAATGCCACTATCCATCCTCCTTCCCTAACCATCTGCAGTACGTTGGGCAGGAATTTCTCCACGGATATGAAGGAAGTATCGATAACTGCAAGATCAACCTTCTCCCCAATGTCCTCGGGCCTCACGTAACGGATATTTCTCCTCTCCAAGTTCACTACTCGCGGATCTCGCCTCAGTCTCCATGCCAACTGTCCATAGCCCACGTCGACGGCATATACCTTCTTCGCCCCCTTTTGGAGCAAACAATCGGTAAAACCCCCCGTCGCCGCTCCTATATCCATGGTCACCTTCCCCACCGGGTCCACTTGAAATTCCCGCAGTGCCTCTTCCAATTTGGGTCCTCCCCGGCTGACGTAGGAATGATCCCTGCCTTTAACCCGGATTCGGGAATCGCGTTCCACGAGCGTTCCCGCCTTATCAACCACTCGATCGCCCACAACTACCATCCCGGCCAGAATAATGGCTTTTGCCCTCTCCCGCGATTGAACGAGGCCCTTTTCCACCAGTAATTTATCTAACCGCTCACACCTCCTCACGTATGGCCCGCTCCCTTCCTAAATCTCATCACCCCACGGGTCGCCACAACCAACTCCCTTGCCTCCTTCTCAATTCTCTCCGCGTTTATACCATACACTCCCCTGAGTGTTTCCTGTGAACCGTGTTCCACAAATTGATCGCGGATCCCGATACGCCTTACCTGTACCCAGGAAAGCCCCCTTTCCCCAAAAAGCTCAAGAACCGCGCTGCCGAAGCCACCGTCCAACACATTTTCCTCCACGGTGATAACCTTTCCCAGTTTCTCAGCCATGATGCAGATCAAATCCCCATCCAGGGGCTTCACGAATCGACAGTTAATCACCGAAGTTCCAATACCGTCCTTTTGTAATCTCTGAGCCGCCTCCAAGCTCGGGTATACGCTGGATCCGATGGCCAAGATGAGCACATCATCGCCCTTTAAGAGAACCTCCCCTTTCCCCACCTTCAAGGGTCTCGGCTCCCGGTCCATCTTCACACCGCAACCAACTCCCCTTGGATAGCGAAAGGCGATTGGTCCACCCCATCCGATGGCGGTCTTGATCATATGTTGAAACTCATTTTCATTCTTCGGTGCCATCACCACCATATTGGGCAAGTGTCTAAGAAAAGAAAAATCGAAGAGCCCGTGATGGGTTGGCCCATCACTCCCCACAATCCCCCCCCTGTCCAATGCAAAGGCTACGGACAAGTTCTGCAGGCAGACATCCTGCTGAACCTGATCATATGCTCTCTGCAAAAAGGTGGAATAGATGGCCACCACTGGTTTGAAACCCTCGAGGGCCAGGCCTGCCGCAAATGTGACGGCGTGCTGTTCAGCGATCCCGATGTCGAAGAACCTTTCCGGAAAGCGCGATGAATATCCCTTCAATCCCGTCCCGTCCTCCATGGCCGCAGTGATGGCGATAATCTTCTCATCTTTTTCAGCCAATCGGACGAGAGTCTCCCCAAAAACCTCGCTGTAGCTTGGGGGACCATTTCCCTTTTTAGGCAACCTCCCCGTCTCGATATGAAATGGACCGACTCCGTGGAAGCGAGATGGATCGGACTCTGCAGGACCATACCCTCTCCCCTTCCTGGTCAAAACGTGGACCAATATGGGCCCCTCCATTTTGGCCACGTTGGAGAAGGTCTCAATGAGGTGGTCCAGTCGATGCCCCTCGATGGGACCGATATATTTGAACCCCAATTCTTCGAAGAGCAAACCAGGGGTGAGAAACCCCTTGAAAGACTCCTCTGCCTGTTTGGCTATCCTATACATGGACCTTCCAATACCCGGAAGGGTTTGCAGGAAGGCCTTCATCTCATTCCGGAATCGGTTCACGAAACGCCCCGTCATGACGCGACTCAAATAAGAAGCCAAGGCTCCCACATTGGGGGAGATTGACATCTCATTGTCGTTTAGCACCACGACGAGGTCCTTTCCCAGATGCCCAGCCTGGTTTAGCCCTTCGAAGGCCAAACCTCCGGTCATGGACCCGTCTCCGATTATTGCGATAATCCTCTGTTTTCCTCCCTTAAGGGACCTCGCCACGGCCATACCCAAAGCTGAGGAAATGGAGGTGCTGCTATGGCCAGTATTGAATGCATCATGGGGGCTCTCTTCCCTCTTAGGGAAGCCGCTCAGTCCCCCAAACTGCCGCAGGGTTTCAAACCTCTGCCTCCTCCCTGTGAGGAGCTTATGCGTGTAGGTCTGATGTCCAACATCCCAAATCAGTTTATCGTCGGGGGAATCAAACACGTAATGAAGGGCGATGGTCAGCTCCACCACTCCGAGGTTAGAAGCCAGATGTCCCCCCGTCCGTGACACCGTTTTAATGATTTCCTCCCGGATTTCGTCCACCAGGAGGTCCAACTGATCCTTCCCTAATGCCTTTAGATCATCGGGCGAGGCTATACGATCCAATAACTTCCCCATCACTTCCAACCTCAAGGGGATTTTGTCTCCTGCCCCATGGCGATCATTCCGCATCTGGAGTTAGGAGCTACGCTTTCCGATGTACAGGGCGATCTCCCTGAGGGGCTCACCCCTGTTCCCGAAGACTTCCAACGCCTCTATTGCTTTGGCGATCAATTCATTATATGTCCGCTTAGACTCCCCCAGTCCCAACAGTGCCGGATACGTAACTTTATTCCGGGCAATATCAGCTCCAGGCGGCCTCCCCATGGCGACCCTACTTCCCTCCACATCTAAAACATCATCGGTTATCTGAAAGGCCAGACCTACGGCCTTACCATACCTTGTGAGGGCCTCCATTTCCAATTCTGTTGCCCCTCCGAGGAGTCCTCCTGCTCTGACACAAACCAAGATGAGGGAACCCGTCTTGTGGGTATGGATGAACTCCAGCATGGGTAATTCCACCTTCTTCCCCTCGGATTCGATGTCCACTATCTGCCCAGCTATCATTCCCGCAGATCCCGCAGCCCTTGATATCTCGCCAATGATCTCGATGGCAACTCGGGAATCAACATCACCCCTGAGTCCCTGAGTGCTCATCAGGCAGAATGCCTCGGTCAATAGGGCATCACCGGCCAAGATGGCTGTGGCTTCGCCGAATACCTTGTGGGTTGTTAGCTTTCCCCTTCGGTAATCATCGTTGTCCAGGGCCGGCAAATCATCGTGAATGAGGGAGTAAGTATGGATGAGTTCCAGGGCGCAAGCGTATGGTAAGATCCCGTTCCCTCTTCCCCCGACGACTTCATAAGCGGCCATGGCCAGAACAGGCCTGATTCTCTTTCCGCCGGGAAGGAGAGCGTATCGCATGGCCTTGTGAAGGGATTGGGGAAAATCGGTCTCCTGAGGGATGACTTTCTCCAGGGCCTCGTCGATGAGTTTACTTTTCCGCTTAAGGTATTCGACGAGATCCACTTCTCCTCCCGGGGTTATTTCTCCTCCGTTGTGTCTCCCGGTTCGAAGGGATGCGGTTCTAACTCTCCTTCTTCTCCCTTCAGGAGCACCTCCACCTTTTCTTGGGCTTCGTTCAGCTTTTGATTGCAAAAACGGGAGAGCCTTATTCCCTCCTCGAAAAGCTTTAAAGACTCCTCCAAGGGCAGGTCGCCATCTTCCAGCCGGGCCACGATGGATTCCAGCTGCCTCAAGGCGTTCTCAAAGGTTTTCTTCCCCTTTCGATCCATATCAAATTGCCTTTATTATACAGCTCTTACCCCGCTAGTCAAGGGTTTCACGCCCTTGTCCAGGGTTTTCTCGATTTTTTGATCTCTTTTTCCACTTTTCTTCCATATATTTGCGATTACGGACCTTCGCTATGGCCTTTCGATTGTCCGTTGTAGCCTCCATCAATGAAATGGGGTCTACCCTGACTCCATTGAGATAAACACCCCAGTGGAGGTGAGGACCTGTAGCCCTTCCCGTCGCCCCCACTATCCCAATGACGTCATCCTTTCGAACATCTCGGTTCATTGGCACCACAACCTTGTCCAAGTGCATGTAAAAGGAATACAATCCCTGGCCATGATCAACCACGACCGTCTTCCCTCCGAAGAAGAGCTCGTCCACCATGACTACCCTCCCGTTATTGGGGCAGCGGATCTCCTCACCCTGGGGGGCTTTAATGTCAATACCATTGTGCCGGCTCCTCCTCTGGCCATTGAGAATTCTTCTCACCCCGAAGAATGTGCTGATCCCACCCTCAAGGGGGGGCGAAAACTCGCCGCTCCACCTTCGATTCTTGCTTGTGGCCGCCCATAACGCTTCTATTCGCCTCTTCTCCTCTTTTACCCGCCTCAGTGTCTCGGCGTCTAAGTCGACCATCTCGGGAGGCAGGGTTATCCTCTGAACGCCGAAAAACGTCCTTGCTACCTCAACCTGGAATGTCCGCATGCTGGCCCAGTTCCCTCCCCTAATGGTCATATTCAATGGGTAGGTTCCAGCTGGACACTCCAAATCCACTCCCAACAGGGCTTCATAGCCTTTCCCATCTGCTCGCGGATAGAAGGGAATCTCTCTGCCTTGAAAATCCCCTGATACCATCGCCCCTCCATCAGTCGTCAACCCGATCCTGCATACATCTCCTTGTTTGAGGTTTGAGGGGATTCCCTCGAACCTCCAAGTATCCTGACCTCCGAAACAGGGCCCAGAGGAGAAGAAGCCCATCAGCAAGGAAAAAGCTATGACAAGCCAGATTCTTCTACTTCGCATAGGATCTCTCCCCGGTAAAACTTCACCTTTACCCTTTCCCCCTTTGCCACCGCCCCTGCGTCCTTTATGATCCCATCCGATGGGTATTTCCTGGTAATACTATACCCCCTCTTGAGGATGGCCAGGGGGCTAAGGTTATCCAAATTGGAGACGAGCTGCCTCACTTGGTTCTCATTTTCCCAAATTCTCCTTTGGATGGCCACGTTCAAATCCCTCGCTAATCGCGAAACCATCGATCCATATTCCCCCGCCCTATCACGAGGGCTCCTGTAAAGCAGTTTTTCCCTCAAGCTATTGGCCCTATCCCGAGCCCCCATCACGAGCCGATGGCCCCCAGAAGAGAGACGACGCGACAGCTCGTCGAGATGTTTCAAAAACCCCTCTACCCTCTTACGAGGATCTATCAGCCCCTTACTCGCCCGCTCGGCACGCCCCCTCAGCAACTCCAAGTGCTGCCTCATGCAGCTCATCATTCTCAAGTCTAAGCTCTCAATGGATCGGAGCAATTCGGCTTTCTCCCTGACAACGAGCTCCGCTGCGGCTGAGGGGGTCGGTGCCCTCATGTCCGCCACAAAATCCGCTATGGTAAAATCGGTCTCATGCCCTACTGCGGAGATGACGGGGATCCCCGATTCATAGATGGCCCTTGCCACCCTCTCATCATTGAAGGCCCATAGGTCTTCAAGGGACCCCCCTCCCCTTCCCACTATAATAACCTCCGTATCTCCCAGAGCATTCAGATCCCGGATCGCTTGAACGATCTCAAGGGGGGATTCAGCGCCCTGGACCCTGACCGGACAGATCAATATCTCCACGTTGGGGAAACGGCGGTGGATGATCTGCAGCATATCCCGAATTGCCGCACCTGAGGGGGACGTTATGATCCCAATCCGCCGCGGAACAATGGGAAACGACCTCTTTCGCTCCTCGTCAAAAAGCCCCTCTGTTTCAAGACGGCTCTTTAACTGCTCAAAGGCTATTTGCAGGGCCCCCACGCCCTTGGGTTCCATGTAGTCGAGGACTAACTGATATTCCCCCCGTGGCTCATAGAGGGACACCCTCCCACGGCAGATAATGTGAAGGCCGTCTTCAGGAATGAAACGCAGATCAAGGGCCTGCTGCCTGAAGATGAGGGCCTTCATCTGACTCCATCGGTCCTTCAAGGTGAAATAGATGTGGCCCGAGGGAGGAATCCTCACATTGGAAACCTCCCCCTCCACCCAGATATCGATGAAATGTTCCCCTAAAAGGTCCTTTATCTTCTGGGTCAATTGGCTGACGGTGTAGACAAACGGCCTGCGGATCCTCAACAATATCCTCCCTTGGGGCCTGTGCCGACTATATCAAGAAGTCCCCCCCATTTCAATGGGAAAATCGAACTTAACCCGCGGAAAGTCCCGACAAAGGCGGGATTCCAGGAGTTTCCTCTCGACACGTTTCTAGTTGGGTGATGATGGAATCGGTAAACGCGATCTCCGCATTTGGATCTCAAACTACCTACTCCCTTGTAGCAGGCTCACCGATGCAATATAATAATCACTGCTAGGTGCACCACGGGTACGGAGATGGCCATGTACGAAATCAAAATCGAGTCCTCCTTTGCGGGAGCTCACCGCCTGAGGGGTTACGATGGGCAATGCGAGAACCTCCACGGGCATAACTGGAAGGTCGAGGTCTTCGTCTCATCATCGCAATTGGGGGAGGACGGAATGGTTTTGGACTTCCGGAAGCTAAGGGAAGCCATCCAAGCGGTTCTCGAAACCCTAGACCATAGGTATCTCAACGAAATTCCCTATTTCGCCGAGATCAACCCGTCATCTGAGAACATTGCGAAATATATCTTCGACCGCCTCAAGGGTCGACTTGAGGGAGTTCAGGCCAAGCTAACCAAGGTAACAGCATGGGAATCTGCGAACGCCTGTGCCTCTTTCTATGAGGATTACGACAATGCGTGACGTTCAAAATCAAAAGGACTGGCGAGCTATCGAGATAAACAAGGTGGGGGTGAAGGATATACGTTACCCCATTACCGTCCTGGATAAGAACAGAGGTGTGCAGCATACCGTGGCCAGCGTGAACATGTACGTTGACCTTCCCCACCATTTCAAGGGGACCCATATGAGCCGTTTCGTCGATATCCTCAATAAGTACAGGGGGAGTATCGGCATCAAGAACTTCTCCAAGATCTTGAATGAGATGAAGGTGAATCTTCGGGCAAAGAAAGCCCACTTGGAGATCGAGTTCCCCTATTTTATCCAAAAGAGCGCTCCGGTGACCGGATCGAAGAGCCTGATGGAATACCGATGCCGCTTCTGTGGCTCAAGCGATGAGGTCGAGGACTTCTACATGGGTGTTACCGTTCCCATCACCACCGTTTGTCCATGCTCCAAGGAAATCAGTCGATACGGGGCTCATAACCAGAGGGGTCTCGTGACGGTTCATCTCCGTTTCAAACGATTCATCTGGATTGAAGATGTCATCGACCTCATAGAGAGCTGCGCTAGCTGCGATGTCTACTCCATCCTTAAACGCCCCGATGAGCAGTACGTTACGGAAAGGGCCTATGAAAACCCTATGTTCGTGGAGGATGTAGTAAGGGAAGTCTCCGAGAGGCTTATGACCGATGAAAACATAACGTGGTTCACCGTGGAATCGGAGAATTTCGAAAGCATCCACAACCACAGCGCGTACGCCTTCGTGGAGAGAAACAGAAATACGGTTGCCCACTCATTGTAGTACAGAACCGGACCCCCCTTACCCTTCCCATCGTCGGGCAGAGAAATGGTATAGTTTTTGCTTCCCATGCATTGCGGATACCGCTAATCGGTAGCGAGGCTCTTGATGCAAAATCCCTACAATTTCACGAAACCAGTTCAACAATATGCCTTCCTGGGCGGGCGCGCCAGGGAACTGAAAGAAATCAAGTACTATATCAGCCTCAATAGGAGCGGGAGCAATTTCCATTTGGCCCTTCAGGGAAATAGGGCCTCGGGAAAGACCAGCCTTCTCAACGTCGTCCAAAATCTTTTTAGAGATGAAAAGGACATGCTCATGGTTCGCGTTGACCTCAACGTGGACCTCGTCACCTCTGAATATCTGTTTTACCGGGAAATCTTCAGCAACATCATCGGGGAAGGGCTAAAAAAGGGAATTTATGTATGGCCGTCCAAGCTGGAGCTCCCGGGTCGCGCCAAGAAGTTCCTTCACGACCATAACGAACCCCTCTTCTTCTATGAGATAAGAAGAGATGGAACCGTTGATGAAAAGCTCCTTTTCCCAGACTCTTGCGTCAACGCGGCAAAAGAGAATAGACTCGACCTCCACATCCCCCAGCGCATTGCCGTCGAGGGTTTTCGAACCTTGTTCAACGGCTTTTCCCAGAGGGGGATAAAGGTGATCGTCCTCCTCCTCGATGAATGCGACCTGCTCTCCAAGAATACCGCCCTCATTCAAAAACAACGGAACATTATCGACTCCCTTTTTGGTTATATGTACATCCTATCGGGTACGGAACGGATGTTCCCCGAGATGGATAAGGTCTTCTCCCCCTTCCGGAGGCAATTCATTACCATCAAGATCGATAAGCTCTCCCATCTCGGCCAAATCGTGGAATGTGTTCGGAAACCCCTTGGGGAACAAGAAAAGGGGCTCTTCGACGATGAAACCATCGGACGTATCTCCACCCTCTCCAAAGGCATGCCCTATAAAATCAACATGCTATGCCACTTCCTATATGAATATAAGAGCCTGAAGGGTCAGAATCAGTGCCAGATCACCCCGGAAATCCTCAGGAAATTTGAGGAGCAACTCTCCCGTTCACAGTAGTTATCCTGCGGTGCTGCAGTGCTGCGCTCGTGCGGTCAATTTTTATCATGGGGACTCAAGGAATCGGATGATCTCGCTTCGTACATCAGCATCTATCAGCATCCTGAGATGATTGACATGAAATTCCTTTTGAGATTCAGGTGCTATCCATGCTATTCCTGCCCTCTCCTTCGAGACCAACCCGTCTCCCTTTTCGTTTACGACCTCTTCGGGCAACATCATGGCCGGGATCATCTTGGGAAGCGAATCGATAAAGGAGGTTACCTCCCTCAATTCTCCGATATCATGGGACGAGATCCGGTAGAGCTTCGTGAAAACGGTGCTCGTTGCCACCAAATTGAGATAGCGAATGGAGCTGCGTTGCTCCTCGGTTTCCTTTCTTTTCAAGCCGAGGATGAAGGGGGAATGGGGACGGAGCTCTTCCAATGCAACGCCCTTGAATAGCCCAGCGATTTCTTCATAGAGAGAGGAAATCCGAAAGGAAATCCTTCCGCCGTCGAGCGACAGTTCCCTGGGTATGAATCGGCCAGTGGTCTTGACTGCCCGGGCGAAGAATTCACCTACATCGGCCAGCCTGCTCCCCCCGTTTGGACAGGCCAGAAGGATGAGCCCGTCGATTCGGCTCCTTTGATCGGGGTAATCCTGAATCCACTTTCGTGCCACCAGCCCTCCTCGACTATGACCGATGAGTGTTAAGTGCACTCCAACACCGAACATGGCATCCGATGCCGCCACTATTCCATCGAGCTCCTCCACCGCCAGGGCGATGGGCCCATAGGGGTCGCGCTGGGTCCACGTCAGCAAATTATGCCCCCTATCCTTAAGGAAGTCCCAAAGGGGGAGTGGCCTCGACGGGAGCATCCTCAACGGAGTGGAAAGGCAGTAGTGCCGGAACTGCCAGGGGGAAAAGTAAGGTGGAAAAGGCCTTTCCCCATAATCCGCCAGCACGTAATCAAAGGATATCTTGCCCCTCCCAAGGAACTCCTCGTAAGGATCGGTCCAGCTCTTCTCCGTTGCACCGAACCCATGGATGAGTATGAGGATGGGTTTTCCCTCTTTCCCTTTCCAAACCCGGATTGGTAAATCAAGGACCATGGGATTGTCTCGATTCTCTCGAGGAAGATAAGGGGAAAATGGCGATCAACTAGTCTTACGATCGAGGGGAAGAGCTTTTCCCCCCTGCTCGACTTTTTTTGGGGGCCCGATTTGTCTCGCGGGCATGGACATCCCCGCTGACATGATCAACTTAAATGCGTCTTCGACGCTAATCTTCAAGGGGACGGTCTCTTCCCTGGACACCAGTATATAAAAACCGGAGGTCGGATTGGGAGTCGTGGGAACGAAGAGGTTGAGAAAATCCCCGCCAACCTTTGAGGCAAGCTCCCCCTTCGGCGACCCGGTCACGAAGGCAATGCAGTAAGTCCCTTTTCTCGGATATTCGACCAAAACGACCTGACGGAACTGGGAGGACCGGTCCAGAACAAAGGTCTGAACGATCTCTTTCGCCCCCGTATAAATGCTCCTCACCAAGGGAATTCTTGAGAAGAGCAGCCCGATTGCATCCACCAGCTTCCTGCCCACGAAGTTTGCCGTGACCAGACCTACAAGAAAGATGACGACCACTGTTATGATGAAACCGAGTCCGGGAATGTGGAAGGGGAGATAGGTGGTGGGGTTATACCGGGAGGGAAGGAAGCCAAGGAACCGGTCCGCCGTGGTGCTCACGATTTTCAAGATATAGATGCTCAGGGAAATAGGGATGAGGACGAGCAAACCCGTTAGGAAATACTTCTTGAGTATGGCTCCTAACCATTTCACCATAACACACCGGAAAAACGGAACTTGAAACGCGTAAATATTAATATACTTGCGGATGGATTGCAACAGAAGTTGGACCGGAGTTTCCTCAATTTTGTCGAGAACACCGTTGTTGATGAGCGAAATCTCCAGAAGAAGTGGGCTACCCATCGAGGGTGAGCAGGAAGGGGAGAGAGAGCCGGAGGCTGGAGGCGGAAGGCGAAATGAAAAATGCCGGATAACTGATAACGGACACGGACACGACCATGAATGCCAAATGTCAAAGCTCAAATGTCAAATGGGTGATCAGTAATGACAAGGGAACCC
>CAYFXP010000106.1:0-2288 GCA_964346935.1 uncultured Syntrophobacterales bacterium | reverse complement strand
GGGCTCGATATCGCGCATCATCCTCCGATGGAGCAAAGACGAGGAGCAGCCGATTCTTCCACAGGTATCTCTTGAGCTCCATGACTCCAAACCCCTGGCCAAAGACCGTAGTAGCCAGTATTACCGCCGCCAAACATACTAAGAGGGCATAACCACGCACAGGTCCCATGGCTGATTCCCTGAGCAATCAGGGGGCCCCGTCAAAGCCGTGGTGCTCGACCTTGCGATACCACGAGGCGGGATCGGTGAAGTACTCCTCGGTGTCCTTAAGGGACAGGTAGTGCTCGTTCTCAATCCTCGAAAGGAGGTCGAAGAACTCCTTCTCCCTTGGGTCGGACACCGTATCTCGAAGATCGGCGTAAAACTTCGCTCCCTTGGCCTCGAAATCGATCGCCGTCCGCACCGCCTCAAGGTCATCGTCGTCACCGGCGGGCATCTCCGTCACTTTCTGTACAAGGTCAACGAGGATGTCTTTGACGACCGTATCCTTCACCTTGAGCGGAACCGTTTCGGGCCACTTTTTCTGGTTTTCCCACTTCTCGTGGAGCTGTTTCAGGCGCTCATAGTGTTCCAGTTCCTCATCCCCTATCTGCTGGAACATTTTCTTGCCGAGGGGGTTCTTGGTCCTCTCGGTGTTCTTAAGGTAGAATTCCCGTTCTCTCATCTCGTTGTTGAGAGCGACCTCCAAAGCGTTGAGACGTTCCCTTTCATCCATAGTCAATTCCTTTTACGATGATCAATTGTCATCCGGGGTCAGCTACCTTGAAGCCTTCAGAAATAAGCGGGGAACACGGAGAGCCTTTTTCCCCGCTTTTCGGTATCAGCTTACCACAGTCAAAACCTACTTTACCATTTTGAACATCAGCGTTGCTAGCGTCTTTCTCTCTTCAGGCGTTGCGATGTCCCACATTTCCTTGAGCAATTCTTCCTCCTTGGTTTGAGGACATACTTTCTTGGCCAGAAAGTCCCCCATCTTCACGGCGAGGCTTTGGATTGTCTCGTCGGAAACACCGAACTTGCGGGCTTCACCGATCGCCTCTTTTAGGGTAGCTCTCCACGTATCCCAGTCTTTGACGAAATCCATAGCACTCAAGCATTGAAACCTTTCCATTTCCAATCCCTCCTGTTTGGTTACTATGACGGTACCGTAACCATAAAAAAATTGGTACATTGATTTCAAGAGATGCTGCTATTTTTTAAGGCGTCAGGTAGGCTCTAGTGTGGTGGAATGAGAGGGGATGTGGGATGAGCGTGTTTCGACGGAAGCTGGCAGAACACCGGGCTGATCCCCGGGGACGCCGGTGGCTCCTTATTCCGTACGACCAACTAACAGATGGCATTGGCCCGCTTGCCCGGGAAGACCCGAAAACCCTGGGGATCGTCCTGGTGGAGAATCCGTGGAAGGCAGCTCGCCGCCCCTATCACAAACAGAAGCTCGCCCTGATCCTGGCAAATCTCCGGCACTTCGCCCTGGAGGAGGCAGCCCGGGGCGTGGCTGTGCGGCACCTGGTAGCACACGGTCCATACCGGAAGGCACTGGAGCCCCTCGTTTCGGAGTTAGGAACCATGAGAATGATGGAGCCGGCGGAGCGGGAACTACGTGTCGATATGCAGCCCCTCGTGGATGCCGGCGGACTGGAGCTCATTCCTCACGAGGGTTGGCTCACCAGCCACGACGAATTCAGGGCCGGAGCCGGGGAGGGGCCGCCATGGCGGATGGACGCCTTTTACCGATATGTCCGGCGGAAGACGGGCATTCTCATGGAGGGCGCAAAGCCCACCGGTGGGAAATACAGCTTCGACCGCGAAAATCGGCTCCCCTGGCGAGGGAATCCGAGGGCCCCAGCCCCACCGACCTTCCCCCTCGACCCCATCAAGGAAGAGGTCGGCAGGCTCATCGAGTCAAAATTCGGCGCCCATCCTGGCCGCCTGGATTTAGGCACCCTCCCCGCTACCCCAACGGATGTTGATGCCCTCTGGTCCTGGGCAAAGCGGGAATGTCTCCCCACATTCGGTCCCTACGAGGATGCGATGTCGGTTGAATCCACAGGCCTCTTTCACACGCGCATTTCATCATTGGTCAATATCCATCGCCTTGTTCCTGCCAGGGTGGCCGGCGATGTCATCAGCATGGATTTGCCTCTCTCGAGCAAGGAGGGTTTTATCCGACAGGTTCTCGGTTGGCGCGAATTCGTTCATCACGTCCACGTGGCCACCGATGGCTTTCGCGAGATTCCGGCTGGGAATCCCCCCGTGGCCACGGAGCCGGAGGATGGCGGCTACAGCCT